>NZ_JBHXSC010000013.1:0-124775 GCF_042716505.1 Streptomyces sp. NPDC058674 | reverse complement strand
GCCGGGACCCGAGGGGGGTCCCGGCCTGACGCGTACGTATTCCTTATCCGGCGGGTGGTATAGATCACGACCCGTCAACCCCTGGTTACGTTGGCGTAGGTCACGCACGGGGGTGAAGGATGGTGCTTCGTGGCAGCGACGACGACGACACTCAAGACCATCGGCTCGTACGCGGCGATCGGGGACAGCTTCACCGAAGGCGTGGGGGACCCGGGACCCGGGGATTCGCTCCTCGGCTGGGCGGACCGGCTCGCCGTACTCCTGGCCGACCAGCGGGACGAGCACGATTTCCGGTACGCGAACCTGGCCGTGCGCGGCCGGCTCCTCGACCAGATCGTGGCCGAGCAGGTCCCCCGGGCCAAGGCGCTCGCGCCGGACCTCGTGACCTTCTGCGCGGGCGGCAACGACATCATCCGGCCCGGCAGCGACCCCGACGACGTGGCGGAGCGCTTCGAGGCCGCCGTGGCCGACCTCGCCCGGTCCGTCGGCCAGGTCATGATCACCACCGGCTTCGACACCCGCGGGGTACCGGTGCTGCGCCGCATCCGCGGCAAGGTGGCCACGTACAGCGCCCACGTGCGGGCCATCGCCGACCGCTACGACTGCCCGGTGCTGGACCTCTGGTCGCTGAAGTCCGTACAGGACCGGCGGGCCTGGGACGGCGACCGCCTCCACCTGTCGCCCGAGGGCCACACCCGCGTGGCACTGCGCGCCGGGCAGGTGCTCGGCCTGGCCGTACCGACCGACCCGGACCAGCCGTGGCCGCCGCAGCGGCCGCGCGGCTCGGTGGACACGACCCGGGACAACATCCAGTGGGCGCGCGAGCACCTGGTCCCGTGGATCGGGCGGCGGCTGCGCGGGGAGTCCTCCGGGGACCACGTCGCGGCGAAGCGGCCGGACCTGCTGCCGCTGTAGCGGCCGGGCCTGCTGCCGCTGTAGCGGCCGGGCCGGGCCGGAACGCGGTGTCCGGGACGGACGGGCGGGCGGCTCGTGGGACGCACGGGCGGATGCGGAATCCTTCGGGGCCGGTGTGCGTTGGGATGGTGGCAGAGGTCCACCACTCCCGTGCTCCATCGTCCCAGGAGGTGCCTTGACCGGCTCCCGTCCCTTGCGTCCACGGCTGCGCGCCCTGCGGCCCGAAGCCTTCGGCGCGGACCCGTCCGGCGCCCGGCTCGAGCGCATCCGCCGCTCCCCGAACTTCGCCGACGGCGTGTTCCAGAATCCCGTCGGCGCCCGCACCCGGCCCTCCGGCTCGATGAGGGAGTTCGCCAAGATCTACTTCCACAAGGAGCAGCGGCTCCGGCGCAACCCAGGCGCGGCGGTCCCCGTATACCCGACCACCCTCGCCGAACTGGCCAAGCCTCCCGCGAGCGGCCTGCGGCTGACCTGGATGGGGCACTCCAGCGTGCTCGCCGAGATCGGCGGGCGGCGCGTGCTCTTCGACCCGGTCTGGGGCGACCGGTGCTCCCCCTTCCCCTTCGCCGGACCGAAGCGCCTGCACCTGGTGCCGGTGCCGCTGGCCTCGCTGGGGAAGGTCGACGTCGTCGTGATCTCGCACGACCACTACGACCACCTCGACCTTCCGACGATCAAGGACCTCGCCGGTACGGACACGCTCTTCGCCGTCCCGCTGGGCGTCGGCGCGCACCTGGAGCGCTGGGGCGTCCCGGCCGACCGGCTGCGCGAACTGGACTGGAACGAGAGCACCGAGATCGCCGGCCTCACGCTCACGGCGACCCCGGCCCGGCACTTCTGCGGGCGCGGCCTGCGCAACCAGCAGCACACCCTGTGGGCCTCCTGGGTGGTCGCGGGGAAAGGCCACCGGATCTACCACAGCGGGGACACCGGGTACTTCCCCGGCTTCGCGGAGATCGGCGCCGCGCACGGCCCGTTCGACGCGACGATGATCCAGATCGGCGCGTACTCGGAGTACTGGCCCGACATCCACATGACGCCCGAGGAGGGGATGCGCGCCCACCTCGACCTCCAGGGCGGCAACCCGCACGGCACGATGCTCCCCATCCACTGGGGCACCTTCAACCTGGCCCCGCACCCGTGGGACGAGCCCGGCGAGGGCACCCTGGCCGCGGCGCGGGGGGCGGGCGCGGCCATCGCGCTGCCCGTCCCGGGCCAGCCCTTCGAGCCGGGGGCGGCCGACGCGCCGGACCGGCCGTGGTGGCGGCCGTTCGTGCGCACCGTGCCGGCCCAGCCGGGTCGTCCGGCGGCTGCCGCCCGCCCGGCCCCTGCCGCGGCGGCGGAGGCCGGGCCCGGGACGCTGCGGCCGGTGGGACGCGAGGAGTCCGAGACCGTCGGGTCGTGACCGGGCGTCGGCCGCGGGAGCCGGGCTCCCGCGGACCGGGCCCGCGGGGTGGCGGGCGGCCGGCAGCCGCGGCGGCGGTGCCCCGGCGGATTCGGGCGGCTGTACGAGCGCTCCACCGTGAGCGGGAAGCACCCGGGGGAAGTTCCCGAACTGGCGGTCAGGGGCGTGAGGGTGCGGTCTAGCGTGGGTATCCGGTGATCAACACCGGGCCCCGGGAACGCTGGGGGCCGGGCCCCACGTACCGAGGACGCAGATGTCCGGACTCCGCGCCGCCCGCCACTCGCCGTCGAGACACGCCGTCGCCGGCCCCGGCCGGCAGATAAGGCCCCAGCTGCTGCGCGCCGCGATCCTGCCCACCCTCGCCGCCGGGTTCAGCGGGGCGGCCGCGGTCATCTTCACCCTCCAGCTCGGCGGGGGAGCGGGTGAGCGGGACCCCCGGCTGTGGCCCGTGCTCACCGGCTGCACCCTGCTGGTCGTCGGCGCCCTCGCCGCCGCGCTGCTCGGCGCCCAGCGCTCCGCCAAGGCGGTGCGCGACCGGTGCGAGGCGCTGCGCCGGTCCAGCGTGCGCGGCCGGCAGGAACTGCGGTCCGCGGCCGACCGGCTGGAGCGGGGCGAGGCCCCGCCACGACCGGTGCGGGGCGGGGCGACCGCTCCGCCGCACGGCGCCGACCCGGCGGGTGTCGACGAGTTCTGGCTGCTCTCCCAGGAGCTGCGCGGTGCCCGCGAACACGCCCACGCGACGCTCGTGCGCCTGGCCGTACCGGCCGCCCCCTCCGACAGCGAGCGGAAGGTCGAGGTCTTCGTCACCCTGGCCCGGCGGTTGCAGTCCCTCGTGCACCGGGAGATCTCGCTGCTGGACGACCTGGAGGACGCGGTCGAGGACCCGGACCTGCTCAGGGAGCTCTTCCACGTCGACCACCTCGCCACCCGCGTCCGCCGCCACGCCGAGAACCTCGCCGTCCTCGGCGGCGCCGCCCCGCGCCGCCAGTGGACCCGGCCCGTGGACCTGAGCGAGGTGCTCCGCTCCTCGGTCGCGGAGGTCGAGCAGTACGCCCGCGTCAAGGTCGTGCCCCCGGCGGGGGGCAGCGTGCGGGGCCACGCCGTCGCCGATGTGGTGCACCTGCTGGCCGAACTGGTCGAGAACGCCACGGTGTTCTCCGCCCCGGACGCCGATGTGGTGCTGCGCGCCGAGCGGGTCACTGCCGGGATCGCGATCGAGGTGGAGGACCGGGGCCTCGGCATGCCCGCCGCGGAGCAGCACCGGATGAACGCGCTGCTGGGCGACCCCGACCAGGTGGGCCTGCGGCACCTGCTCGCGGATGGGCGCATCGGCCTGTTCGTGGTCTCGGCCCTGGCCCGGCGGCACGGCATCGCCGTCGAGCTCAAATCGAACATCTATGGCGGGCTCCTCGCCGTCCTGGTGCTGCCGCAAGAGCTGTTGGGCGCGGAGGCCCCGAGCGCCGCCGACGCGGCCGGGGGCTCCCGGTCGGCTGGGGGCCGCTCCGGGGACGGCGCGGGGGCGCCGCCGCTGGAGCCCGTGCGGATCGGCCCGCCCCGCCGGGAGTCCCCGGACGGCGGCCCGTCCGAACCCTCTTGGGGGCCGCGGACCGCGCAGGAGCGCCCCGAGCCGTGGGAGACGGGCCGGGAGCCGTGGGAGCCGTCCGGCCCGGCCGGGCCGGACGCCCCGCGGGAACCCCTCACCGGCATCGCGGCCCGGACCCCGTACGGGCGGGCGGAGGACAGCGGCCCGGACCCGCGCCGGGACACGGCCCGGGCCCCGCACCGACCCGGGGCGCCGTACGGCGCCGGTGCCCCGCACGGGAGCGAGGCCCCGCACGGGAGCGAGCCCGCCGCTCGGACGCCGGGGGCTTCGTACGGCGGCGGTCCCTCGTACGGCGCCGACCCCTCGTACGGAGGCGAGCAGCCCCCGTACAGGAGCAAGACCGCTCGGACGCCGGAGCCTTCGTACGGCGCCGACTCCTCGTACGGCACCCCGGGTCCCTGCGCCGCGGCGCCCCCGTTCGGGACCGTACCCGCCGCCCGTGAGGGTGGCGGACGGGCGCCGCTGCCCCGGCGCGAGGCCCAGCAGCACCTCGTCCACCAGCTGCGCCAAGCCCCCGCTCCGCGCCGGTCGCCGGAGGCCGAACAGCCGGTTCACGACGCGGGCCTGATGGCCGCCTTCCAACGGGGCTTCGGCCTCGCCGAGTCCGAGGACCAGGCATGACCCCGATTCCCCACCCGAGCGAGGAGCGCACCCCCATGGGCGGCGAAACGGCGGCGACGACCGGTGAACGGCTCTCGGACCTCGACCGGCTGCTCGGCGGTCTGGTGCAGCGCGTGCCCTACACCCGCAGCGCCCTCCTCCTCACCGCGGACGGGCTCGTGAGCCGTGCGCACGGCCTGGACGCCGACGGCGCCGACCACTTGGCCGCGCTGGCGTCCGGGCTGTACTCCCTGGGCCGCAGCGCCGGTTCCCGCTTCGGCGACGGGGCGGAGGTCCGGCAGGTGGTGGTCGAGTTGGATTCCGCGCTCCTCTTCGTGTCGGCGGCCGGTGCCGGGACCTGCCTGGCCGTCCTTGCCGACCGCGAGGCCGACGCAGGGGTGCTCGGCTACGAGATGGCGGTCTTCGTGAAGGGCGTACGGCCCTACCTGTCGGTCGCGCCGCGGCGGTCCGCCGCCGACCCCGCGTGATGAGCGCCGGCGCGGTGGGGACGTACACGCAGGAGGACCCGTACGGGAGCCCGACCGGACGGGACGCGCCCTGGCTCGACGCCTCGGCGGGCCGGGTGACGCGCCCCTACACCGCGAGCGGAGGGCGGACCCGGCCGGCCGCCGCACTGGAGCCGCTCACGCTGGTGACCGCGACCGGGATCCGGCCCAGGGTCCCGCTCGGCGCGGAGCACGCCCTCGCGCTGCGGCTGTGCGCGGGCACCGCGGCGGTCACGGTCGCCGAGGTGGCCGGACGGCTGCGCCTGCCGGCGGTCGTGGCGAAGGTACTGCTGTCCGACCTGATGGAGTACGGAGCCGTCATGGTGCGGGCACCGGCGTTCCCGGGCGACGACGGCCGGCCCGCCACCGACGACCACTCCCTCCTGCGGGCGGTCCTCGACGGCCTGCGCCGACGCCTGTGAGGCGCAGGGCCCGTCACCCGCGACTTCCCGCACCCGCATCCATATCCGCATCCACATTCACATCCGTGTGCGCGTGTGCCGTGGCGTCGGCTGCCACGTCCACGGCCGCGGCATCGTCCTGGGAGTCGGGGGAACCGTCATGACGTACTACGAACCGACCGGGCACCTGCTGCTCACCCCGGTGGACCGGGAGGCACCCGCACGCGCCGTCCGGCTGCGCGAGCTGGGGCTGGGGGAGCGGACGGACGCCGAGCTGGACGCCTTCGCGCGGCGCGTCGCCGACGTACTGGCCGCACCGTCCGCGGGCGTCAACTTCATCGGCGAGGAACGGCAGTTCTTCGCCGGGCTGCACCACGCGCCCGACGCCCCGCAGAACGACTACCCGGCACGGGTGCTGGCCCGTGACCACGGCTACTGCCCGCACGTGGTGGTCCGGCGCCGGGCGCTGGTGCTGGAGGACGTACGGGACTTCGCGCGCTTCGCGTGCAACGTGGTCGTGGACGGGAGCGGGGTGCGCTCCTATCTGGGTGCGCCGCTCACGGACCGGCGCGGGATCGTGCTGGGCACGGTGTGCGCTGTGGACGTGGTGCCGCGCAGGTGGGGCACCCAGGGGCTGGCCGCCGTCAAGGAGTTGGCGGCGGAGCTGGTGGCGCTGGTCCACGAGCGGGAGGACCGGCGCGGCTGAGCGTCGCCGGAGCGGGGCCCGTTGTCAGAGGCGGCGGCTACGGTCGACGGACCGGGATCGACCGGAGGCCGGACCGGGGCGTGCTCCCCGAGCGGCAGCCGGGGATCCGCACGCGAAGTCGCGAGAGGAGCCGCGGGGATGGCCACGACCGCGCAGGACGTCCGCACGATCGCACTGTCCCTCCCGGACAGCACCGAGAAGCCCGCCTGGGGCATGGCGACCTTCCGGGTCGGGGGGAAGATCTTCGCCGCGCTCGCGGACGACGACGCCTCCGTCGGGGTGAAGTGTCCCAAGGAGGAACGGGCCGGGCTGATCGCGGCGGAGCCGGAGAAGTTCTTCGTCCGCGAGGGCCACGACGACAGCTACGCGTGGCTCCGGGTCCGCCTCGCGGCCGTACGGGACGGGGCGGAGCTGCGGACGATCCTGACGGACTCCTGGCGCCAGGCGGCACCGAAGCGGCTGGCCGCGGCCCATCCGGAACTGGGCGCGAACCGGGGCGGTGACGCGGACACGGGCTGACGGGCGGGGGCGGGTCGGGGGCGGCAGGACCGCGCTCTGCGCCCCCGCACGTGGGGCGGCCGAAGGGGCGGCGGCCGGGGGGGGGCGGAACGGAGAGGATACGGCCCGCACCCGGAGGGTGCGCCCGCACGGCACGGCACGGCACGGCACGGCACGGCCCGTCGTCGTTTCGGCGTAGCGCCTTCGCCGGTCAGCGCACCGAGGGGGGCGCGGGCGCGAGGAAGCCGGTGATCCGCTGTCGCAGGCCCCGCGGGTCCAGACCGTGCGCGGCGATGTGCTCGTCCATGGTGCCGTAGCGGCGCAGCTCGGCGCGGCCCACACCCAGCCCCAGCACCCGGTGGGGCACGTGGGCCAGGGCGTGGCCCGCCGCAGCCGCCGAGGTGCCGGCCAGGTAGGGCTCCACGAGGACCACGGCGGGCGCCGCCCGTCCGACGGCTCCGCGGAGGGCGTCGCCGTCGAAGGGACGCACCGTCGGCGCGTACAGCACCGTCAGATCGAGGCCCTCGGCCGCGGCCAGTACGGCGTCGAGGAGCGGGCCGACGGCGACCACCACGCCCGCGCCTCCCCGGCGCACGGTCAGGAAACCCGACCGCCCCACGGGCCGCGGCGCTGCGTTCGACTGCTGGGAGAGCCGTACGTACACCTTGTCGTCTCCGGCGGCAAAGGCGTGCCGCAACAGTGCCTCCGCCTCGTCCGGGTGGCCCGGTACGTGCACCGTCCAGCCGTCGAGGGTGTCCAGGAGGGCCACGTCACCCGGGGCCATGTGGGTGAACCCGCCGGCCGGCCAGTCGTAGCTCCCGTTCGCGCTGACCAGCACCCCGCCCGTGCCCTGATGCCCGAAGTCCAGCTTGACCTGCTCGAACGGCCGCTCCACGAGGAAGCTGGCGAAGGTGTGGACGACCGGACGCAGCCCGGTCAGTGCCAATCCGCCGCCGACGCCGATCAGGAGCTGCTCCCGAATCCCCACGTTGATCACCCGATCGGGGTGGCGCCGCCGGGCGGGCAGGAAGCCGTCCGCGGTGATGTCGGCGAGCACGACGGCGAGCCGAGGGTCCTCGTCCAGCAGGTGCGACGTGACCGAGATGAAGCGTTCCCGCATGGTGTCCACGGCGGTTCCCGTCCCCTGTTCCTGTTCCTGTTGCTGTCCCGGTGCGCGGTGCTGCCACGGCCCGGCTGTGCGGGCGTCCCGCCGACCGGTCACTTCTTCTTCTCCACGCGTGCGACCACCGCGTGCGGCCGTCCGGGGTGCGGTGCGGTGAAGGCGGCGTACAGCGCGGCGTGGTCCCGCCCGTCCACGGTCGCCGTGGACCAGCCGGCCGCCTCGAAGCGGGCGGCGATCCCGCCGGGCCAGCCGTGCGTGGCGGAGTCGTTGTCGACCACCACCGTGTGCAGCCGCTCCAGCCCGGCCGAACCCGCGAAGGCGAGTGCCTCGTGGTTGCTGCCCTCGTCCAGCTCGGCGTCCCCGATCAGCACCCATACCGCCGGCCCGTCCAGCCCCTGGGCGCGCAGCCCCAGCGCGCTCCCCACGGCGAGGGGCAGGCCGTGCCCGAGCGATCCGCTGGCGATCTCGACACCGGGGACCAGCGTGCGGTCCGGGTGGTGCCCGAGGGGGGAGTCGTAGGAGCCGAAGCCGGTCAGCCAGTCGACGGGGAAGAAACCCTTGGCGGCGAGCACGGCGTAGTACGCCATCGGCCCGTGGCCCTTGGACAGGAGGAACCGGTCCCGCCCGGGGTCCTCGGTGCCCGTGGGCGCCACCCGCAGCACGCGGTCGTAGAGCACCCACAGCACGTCGAGGGTGGAGTGGGCGGCGGGGCCATGCTTCTCGGCCCCGGTCATGAGCCCGATGAGACGGTCCAGGTCCTCGTGGCGGAACCCGGCGTCCGCGGTTGCCTGTGTCATGCACCGATCGTGCAACCTCAAGTCGACTCGAGGTCAAGGCCTCGGAGCCGGGGCTGCCGGGAACGAAAAGGTGCGCGCGACCACCCGGTGAAGTGCGGTATTGTTCTCCTGCGCGTTCAACCAGGGGAAACCCCAGGTCAACGGGCATCGGGACGTGGCGCAGCTTGGTAGCGCACTTGACTGGGGGTCAAGGGGTCGCAGGTTCAAATCCTGTCGTCCCGACTCGAAAGAGTCGCAGGTCGGGGGCCGTTCAGAGCAATCTGAAACGGCCCCTTGATCATTTTTGGGGACCACTTGGGGACCAGCGCGCTTGACCGCGTCAGTCGGCGTGGCGATCGGCACTGGCAGGGACCGCGGGGCCCGCAGCACGCTGAGGTGTGCGGACAGCGCCGCGTCGGCGGCGGTGATCTTGTGGACGTCGGGGTGCAGGTAGCGCTGCGTGGTCGTGAGCGAACCGTGCCCGGCGATCCTGTGCACAACGTGCACTTGGACCCCGGTACCCCGTCGGTCGTCGGCCAGGTGTTGCCTTCTCTTTCTGGTCGCCGAACATGCAGTTGTGGTGTTCGCCAGAGGTCAACGGGCGAGGAACTCGACCGCGAGGGGGCGAACTGCTGGTGGTGCTGGAAGATGCCGCCGTGGCCGGAGTCGGGGTAGATGATCAGCTCGCTGTCCTTGATGCGTCGGTGCAGGTCCTCGGAGAGGACCGAAGGCACCATGCGGTCGTTGTCGCCATTGGCGATCAGGGTGGATTGGGCGAGCTGCGACAGGTCGTCGGGGGTGGAGCGCCCCCATTTCTTGATCGCCTTCAGCTGCGTCTGGAACGCCTTGATCTTGATCTTCGCATCGCGGTCGGCAGTGCGCTCTTTGAGCCGGTTGACGAACGCGCGCGCGGCGAGCTTGCCGGTGGTGTTGCGGTTGAAGAACAGGAATTCCTTGGGGTCCGACCGGGTCAGGGTGGCGCGCAGCATGTCCCAGTACGTGATGGCGGCGACCTTGTCGATGTCCTTGCCGCCCTTGGGGCCTGTGCCGGTGAGGACGAGTTTGCGGACGAGCTCGGGGTGCTTCGCCACCAGGGCCTGGGCGATGAAGCCGCCGAGGGAGAAGGAGAAGACGTCGATCTTGTCGAAGCCGAGCGCCGTGATGAAGGTGTAGGCGTTATCAGCCATCGCCTCGATGCTGTCCGGCACCTGGCCGGTGGAGGCCCCGACACCGCGCTGGTCGAAGGCGATGACGTGACGGCCCTTCGCGATGGGGTCGACGATGCGCGGGTCCCAGTTGTCCAGGGTCGCGGCGAGGTGCGCGAAGAACACGACGGGGACGCCGCCCTTGGGTCCCAGCTCGCGGAAAGCGTAGGTGACGCCGCCGGCGGTGACGGTGCGGGTCGGGGCATGGGCGTACGAGGTGATGACGGGTTCGTTCGGGGTGCCGGTGCCGCTCATGATGGTCTCTCCCGGTCTGCTTCTGGTCGCCCGCCGCGGGGTGGTGGCGGGTTCGCTGGGGCCGATGACGGCCCTGCCGAAGCCGGGCGCCAGGTCCGTGACCAGGCGCATCACGGCCTGCTGGGCGTGGACGGTGAACTGGTGGAGCTGGTCGGTGTCGGCAGGTCTGCCCTACGTCATGGAGACGACGACCTTGCCGGCCTTCGCCCGGCCCTTTTCGACGTACTCCATGGCGTGGAGGGTGTCGTCGAACGGGAAGACGGTGTCGACGACGGGGCGGATCTTCCCGGTGTCGATGAGGGGGGTGAGTTCCCGCAACTGGTCTCCACTGGCCTTCATGAACAGGAAGGAGTACGTCACGCCCAGGCGCTTGGCCTGGCGGCGGGTCTTGGAACTGAGCGCGGTCATGGCCAGGCGGAGGACCGGGTTCGCGCCTAGTTCACGGGCGAAGGCCGGGTCGGGCGGGCCCGCGACACTGATGGCGATGCCGCCGGGCCTGAGGACACGCAACGACCTGGCCAGGTTGTCGCCACCGAGGCTGTCGAGGACGACGTCGTAGCCGTCGAGGATCTCGGTGAAGTCCTGGGTGCGGTAGTCGATGACTTCGTCTGCGCCGAGGTTCTTGACCAGGTCGACCTTGGCGGTGCTCGCGGTGGTGGCCACGTGCGCGCCGAGTTCCTTGGCCAGCTGGACGGCGATGGAGCCGAGGCCGCCGGCGCCCGCGTGGATGAGGACCTTCTGACCCGGCCGTACGCGGGCGCGCTCGACCAGTGCCTGCCATGCGGTCAGGGCGACCAGGGGCAGGGAGGCGGCCTCGGTCATGGTGAGGGTGGCGGGTTTGGGCGCCAGGTCGTTCTGGTGGACTGCGAGGAGTTCGGCGAAGGTGCCGATGCGGTCCTTGTCGGGCCGGGCGTAGACCTCGTCGCCCACCGCGAAGCGCGTGACGGAGGACCCGACCTGCAGGACCTCTCCGGCGAGGTCGTTGCCCAGGACGAGGGGAAGGCGGTAGGGCATGAACGCCTTGAAGTCCCCGTTGCGGATCCTGAGGTCCAGCGGGTTGACGCCCGCCGCGTGGATCCTGACCAGGACGTCGTCGGCGCCCACCTGCGGGTCGGGCATTCGGCGGCGCGCATCCCCGCCCGACCGCCGTACTTCTCGACCATGAAGGCCCTCATCGTCGTCTCCGTTTCGTGTCCCGTCCGTGGGAGGGGGCGGGGGCTCTGCTCGCCCCGGGCTTCTCCCCGTACGAGATGGTTTGTGCTGTTTTCCTGGCTGCGGCTGGGCGCACCGCGTCCTCAGTCGCAGCCGGTGAGGCCACCGACAGGGGCGGGGACGCGGTCGCCGCGCCTCCCTGGAGGCGGTGCAGGGAGGCGTCGATCCCTTCATGGGGCGCGCCGAGCGGCACTGCGCTGACCTCGGCCAGTCGGGTACTGCGCGTTGGTCGGCTGGACGTCGAGGGCGCCGAGGTAGCTGTCGAGCTGGGCAAGGTTGCGCGGGCCGATGATCGGGACCAGCGTGGCCACGGAGCGGGCGGCGCGCTCGCGCATTCAGGCCACCGCCACCTGGGCGGGTGTCGAGCCGATCTCCTGGGTGACGGCCAGGACGAAATGGTCGCGGTCGGCGGAGATCAGCCTTCCGGTCGGTTCCTCCGACGCGCCGAACTGGTAGACGTCCGCGCTGTCGAGGAAGGTGCCGCCGGCCTCGGCGAACCGGTCGAAGATCCGGCGTGCCTCGTCCGGCTCGGCGCCCGCGCCCCAGTCGGTGCCGAAGTTCGCAGTGCCGAGCGCGTACTCGGACACGCGCAGTCCGGTCCGGTGTCCGAAGGTCGCATAACGCATGAAAGGTCCTTGCGCGAGGGGTGGGAAGGGGGTGCGCCGCGGTGGCGGGGTGAGCGTCAGACTGCGTTCGGCTGGGGTGCCGCGGACAGGCTCTGCTTGACGTACCGGCTGGTCTCGGCGGCGAGGATCTCGGGCAGGCCGGTCTCGATGCCGTACAGGGCCTGGGCCGCGACGTCGGCGGCGGCGGCCTTCTGGTCGGCGGGCACGCCGGCGGCCATGTCGGTGTCCATGTAGCCGACGTGCAGCGCCGAGACGGCGATGCCCCGGGGCGCCAGCTCCTCACGGGTCGCGTCACTCAGCGCCCAGGCGGCGGCCTTGGAGGCCGCGTAGGAGCCGAGGCCGGCCGGGTGGAACCAGGACAGGGCGGACAGGACGTTGAGTACGGCGCCGCCGCCGTTGCCCTCGATGACGGGGGCGAAGGCGCGGGTCGCGGCGAGGGGGCCGAAGAAGTTGGTCTCCATCTCCCGGCGCACCTCATCGGTGTCGCCTCCGATCAGCGTCGCGCCGGTGGAGATGCCCGCGTTGTTGATCAGCAGGGTCGCATCCGACGCGATGCGGGCGCTCTCCCGTATCGACGCCTCGTCCGTCACGTCGAGGCGCAGCGGGACGGTGCCCGGCACGTCGACCGTCTCGGGGCGGCGGGCCGCCGCGTACACCTTCGCGCCGCGCTCCACGAGCTGGGCGGCCAGGTGCCGTCCGAGGCCTCGGTTGGCGCCGGTGACGACCGCAACCGCGTTCTTCAGTTCCATGCCTGCTCCCGGTCTTCGGCGGGCGCCGTCGAGTCGCACGCCCATGTTTAGATTACGAACCCAATCTAAGCATGGGGATATGATAGATGCCAGTCGACATCCAAATGGGAGGTGGCCATGGGCCGCGTATCGCAGGCGCAGGCGCAGGAGAACCGCAGGCGGGTGGTGGACACCGCCTCCCGGCTGTTCCGGGAGCAGGGCACCCAGGTGAGCGTCGCCGACCTCATGAAGGCGCCGGCTTGACCCACGGCGGCTTCTACAAGCGGTTCGCCTCCAAGGAGGCGCTCGTCGACGAGGCGACCGCCCACGCCTTCGCTGAGCTCGCCCGGCGCCATACGGCCGGGCTTGAGCAGTACGACGGGCAGCGGGATACCGCTCAGCGGGCCCTGATCGACGCCTACCTCTCCGTCGAGCACCGTGACGATCCGGCGGGCGGCTGCCCGGTCGCGGCCCTCGCCGTCGACGTCGCACGCGGGGATGAGGACTGCGAGGCCCGTCGCACCTACACCGAGGGGGTGGCCGACTTCGCCGCGTTCCTCGCCCCGGTCGCTGCCGCCGGGGAGGGCGAGGACGGCATCGCCCGGCTGTGCACCTTGTTCGGTGCGCTGGTGCTGTCCCGGGCCACCGCGGGTTCCCCATTCTCCGAGGAGATCCTCACCGCCGCGCACGCGGCCCTGACGGAAGCCGGCTGACCGGGGCCAAAGCCCCTGGCACCGCGCACGTGTGCGTGCCGGTCGCACCCACCGTCGAACACCGCGGGCACCCGCGAGGGGCTGTGATCACCCCCGGTTCGGCGGTAGCGCTGCCGGCCGGAGCGGCACCGGCGTCAGCGCGGCAGTACGACCGCCGGCTGGTCTCGGATGTCACGCAGGATCTCGTCCTGAAGGGCGGCGAAGTAGGCGTGGCCTGGCCGACGGCTTCGGGGTATGCCTCGCGCTTGGCGTGTTCGGCGAGCGCCCGGTAGATGCTGGCGGCAGAGGGGTCGTGTCCCTTGCGCTTGCCGGTGGGGATGATCAGGTCGGGCTGGATCTGCTCGACGGACTCGCCGCCCGCGCGGCGCCTCAGTACGGTGTGGAGCATGTCGTCGGTGATGACCGGCGGCCGGACACCGTGCTTGCCCTTGTGGGCCGCGGTGTCGAGCCCCTCCAGCGTCGACTCCCGGATGTTCCCTCGCTGCGCGCCGGCCGGCAGAACAGCAGTTTCCCCGGCCCCGTCGGGTCGTACATGCCGGGCAGGGGGCCGGCGGGCATCTCCAGGACCAGGCCGTGCGCGGTGAGATGGTCGGCGAGTGCGGTGAGTTCGGCGGCGTCGCGGCCGAGCCGCTTCATCTCGTACACGGTGAAGATGACGCGGCAGTGCCGGGCGTGCGCCTTACCTCCCGAGCCGTGCGGAGCGCTCCTCGAACCGGGGGCGGACCCGGACGCGGGTGCTGATCTTTTCGCTGGAGATCTTGTCCCTCGGGATGCCGTGCTTGCTGAGCGCGTCGAGCTGGGAGTCGAGTTCCTGCCCGACGGTCGAGCAGCGGACGTAGCCGATGCGGATGTCCGCGCTCGGCAGCTCCGGGTCGATCGGGGCCGGAGGCAGGGTGCCCGGCCGCCACGGCCGCCACGGCCGGCCCGGTCCGCAGTCGGCCGGGGTCGGCACGCGCAGTGCCCTTCTTCAGCCGGTGCACCTGGGTGAAGCGGTGGGTGTGGTAAGCGGAGGCGACCGCGCCGCCGCGCGAGCGGCACGGCGAGCCGAGCTGAGCATCACACGTCGGGCAGGCGTGCTGTTCGACGTCGTCCGCGTCCGACCGGTCGGACGGGGAGGGCTGCCGAGGGGCCGCCGTTGGCCCGGATGTTCGCACAGTGCAAGTCTCAGAAGGGGGTCCGTCCCGCTTTTGAGTGAGAACGGGTTCTGAGAACGAATCCGGGAACGACAGCGATCCGGCGGCCCAGTATTGATCTTGCTCGCACAAAGGACCGTTTATGAGAGGGCTTGCTCTTCGCTAAGCAGGGCCTCGATGCTGCTTTCGCTTGAAGCACGACTTCGGGATCCTTCGCGAGCGGCCGACCAGCGGGCCGCAGGTTCCTCGTAGATCTTCGCTGCGCGGGTGGTCCTGCCAGCCTCCAGTCGCTCGGCACTGATCCGGCGAAGAGTGACCGGAGACTGGCAGGGCTGTCACCGCTGCGTTGCGATCGGCGAGGGCGGCTGTCGTTGTGAGAGTGCGGTCAGGCAGCGAAGGAGGCGAGCAGTTCGTTGTACTGCTTGGCGGCGGTGTTCAGGTCTTCGTCGGACAGCCCGAAGGAGGTGCCGTACAGCTCGACCATCGGCTGGACGCCGAACTGGCATAGCCGCAGGGTCGCGTGCCAGTTGCTGAAGAGCGTCTCCAGGGTGGCCTTGTTCGTGCCTTCGGGGGTGTAGTGCTCGGCGGGGACTCCGGCGGTGACGGCGACGACGGCCTTCTTGCCGGCCAGCTTGGAGGGCGAGCCGTCCAGGGTGAAGGCCCAGCCATACGTGAAGACCTTGTCCTGCCACTGCTTGAACAGGGGTGGTGTTGTACCAGAACACCGGGTGCTGGAAGACGATCACGTCGTGGTCGGCCAGCAGTGCCTGCTCGGCGTCGACGTCTACCCGGAAGTCGGGGTTAGGTGGCGTAGAGGTCGTGCACGGTGACATGGGCCAGCTCGCGGACGGCGCCCACCAGAGCCTTGTTGGCCTTCGACCGGGACAGGTCGGGGTGGCCTATGACAAGGAGAACCTCGGTCGTTTCGGAGCAATCCGAAACGACCCCTTCATCGTTTCCGGGGGCTGGTTCGGGGCTGGCGCGCTCGACCGGCCCAGTGCGTTACAGGCCCACGCACCTAGGACTTGTCCGGGCGATCACGAAGTTGTCGGCGGCAGGTTCTTCATGAGGACGATGCTGTCGTAGTTGGTGACGTCCCACCGCCAAGTGCCGATCGGCGCGTAGCCTCGCCGGAGATACCAGTCGACGAGGTCTGTTGCCTGCGAGGAGGTGTCGATGACGGCCAGTGTCGATCCGAGGGCAGTAATGCGTGACTCCGCCAAAACCAGCAGCTGTTGTCCGAGACCGGTGCCTCTTTGCGATGGCTCGACAGCCAGTTGCCAGAACGAGCCCCCACCCGCTGGCGCTGGATAACCGGCCGGAGTGGTGTGCGGCGCTGACACGGTGACTGTGCCGACCAGTACGTTTCCGTTCATTGCGACCCAGCACTCGCCCTTGCTCAGGCGGTGGTGTGTGTCCTGCGGAGATTGGTAGGAGGCGAAGAAGACCCGCCCGGCAGCAGCGTGGTCTGCGTAGGCGCGGTGGAGCAGAGACGTGAGCTGCTCCACCGAATCGCCGTTGCCAAAACGCCTGACCTGCACGGTCGCAGACGGGCTTGCTTCCGTCGAGTTGATGTCCATCCTGGCAGTCAAGCGCACTTCTGGGATCTGTCGAGCTCAGTCACGTGACTCGCCTTTGCTCAGGACGTTGTTCTGGGCATGGGGCGGGGTGATCTGACTGATGCCGAGTGGGAACGGCTTCGGCCGTTCCTGCCAGTCAGCAACAGGCGTTGTGGGAGGTGGCGGAATCACCGGCAGGTGATCGACGGGATCCTGCACCGGGTGCGGACCGGCGTTCAGTGGCGTGACCTGCCCGAACGGTTCGGCCCGTGGAAGACCCTCTACGAACGGCACCGGCTGTGGTCGGGCGACGGGACATGGGAACGTCTCCTTCAGCAGGTCCAGGCCGCGGAGGATGCGGTGGGTGAGATCGACTGGGACATGTCGGTCGACTCCACGATCGTCCGCGCGCATCAGCATGCGGCCGGCGCCCGCACCGAACCGCCGCCAGCACCCGCCTCAAAGGGGGCCGCAAGGATGGAACACCAGGCCGAGACGCCGTGGCAGAGCCTCGTCGCCTGCCTGGTGGAGGTGGCGCGGGAGGCGAGGGCCTGGGCCGCTCGCGCGGCGGTTTCACCACCAAGCTCCACCTGAGCGCGGAAACGCCCGCTGCCGCCCGCTGTCCCGGATCGTCGCACCAGGTCAGCGGGCAGACTGCACCCAGCTCAAGCCGGTCCTGGAGAAGATCCGAGTGCCCAGACTCG
Source organism: Streptomyces sp. NPDC058674 (assembly GCF_042716505.1). Taxonomy (NCBI): domain Bacteria; kingdom Bacillati; phylum Actinomycetota; class Actinomycetes; order Kitasatosporales; family Streptomycetaceae; genus Streptomyces; species Streptomyces sp. NPDC058674. Next base: position 108,107 of record NZ_JBHXSC010000013.1, on the reverse strand, counting down.
ACCTGGGCAGACCGCGCACGAAGCCAGACAGCCTGGCGGCCGGCAGGGCCTACAGCAACCGCCCCATCCGCAAGTACCTGCGGCGCCGGGGCATCCGTCACACCATCCCGGAGAAGACCGACAGCCAGGCCACCCGCCTGCGCAAACACTCACGGGGCGGACGGCCGCCCGGCTTCGACGAAGAGCGATACAAGAAGCGCAACACCGTCGAGCGGGCCATCAACCGACTGAAGCAGCACCGGGCGGTGGCCACTCGCAATGACAAGCGCCGCTACGTCTACCGCGGCACCGCCACCGCCGAAGCTCTCACCATCTGGCTCCGAATATGATCGACCGGACAAGTCCTAGACGGGCGGCGCCCCGCGCAGGTGGCGCAGGAGCTGCTCGAGGGCGGTCCAGCTGTCGGTGGTATCGCCGTCGCCGAGCGGGTAGTAGAAGCCCGGCCGGGCGCTGGGGCCCAGCTGTACGGGGCGTTCCTTCAGGGGTGTCCTGCTCGCGGTGTCGCGCCCTGCCTCCTGGACCTCTGCAGAGCCCAGGACGAAGGCGTACGGCAGTGGCGGGCGTTCGAAGTGGGGCGGGGCGCTCAGGTCCCGGCGCGCCTCGCGCAGCTGGCAGATCATGGTCTTCAGTCCGTGCCGGGTGACCAGCTCGCCGGCCAGCTCCGGCAGTGCGTCGAGGGGGAGCTTGTCATCGGGGCCGTAGCCCAGGGTGAGGGTGATGTCCTCCTCCACGCCCTCCGGGGTGCGGATGACGCGCAGGGTGGCTATGGCGGGCCGGTCCGGGGTCCCGACGACCACGGTCCAGGTGGGGCGGGGGGCGCGCTCGTAGGCCAGCTCGGTCAGCTGCCGTCGCGACCAGGTCGCACCGGCGGGCTCCGATGTCCCCCAGCCGGCCGGCGGTCCGCCGGTCAGTGCCTGCCAGGCGGCTTCCAGCGCGCCGCCGAGGACGAGGTCCGCCGCGGGACGGTGCAGGGTGCGGAAGGAGACGATGAGCTGACGCTCGCCTGTGGGTGCGACCTGCGTGAAGGCGTCCGCCACCGGGGTCTGGCCGCTCTCGTCCCGGGCCGGGGAGAAGGCGTCGTCCTGCCAGGTCAGTACCGCGCCGGTCAGCCCGTCGTAGTAGCCGCACCGTTCGTCCTGCACCACCCACCGCGAGGGCAGGGACTGGAGCAGCGTGCGGGTGGGCAGGGAGAGGCGGCAGTGCGGCGGGGTGACGATCTGCAGGGACCGGTCGCTTTCCACGGTGGCGCGCAGGGCTTCGGAGAGCCAGCTGGTCATGGGGACGACCGGGCGGTCCTGGAGGACGACCGCGGCCGCGTCGGTGAGCATGTCGACGGCCGGCTGGGCGGCGGCGGGGGCCGGTACGGCAGTGATGCCCGAGACGTCGACCGGGCGGGCCGCGCCGACGGTGCCGGGGGCGTCCGGCGGCCAGACCCGGCCGCCGAGCAGCATGGTCAGACGGGCCGCGAAGGCTCCCGCGAGCTGCTCGGCCCGGGGAACCCCCGCCGCGGCGCGGGCCTCGACCCACCACGCCGGGCCGTCGCCGAACGGCTCGGCGCCGGGTCCCAGCAGCCGGGCCGCCTCGCCCGGTACCTGGATCAGCAGCGGTACCTCGATCGAGACGAGCGGCCGGCCCTCTGGGTCGCACAGCTGGACCACGGCGCCCTCGCCGGCGGTCTCGACCCGCAGGTCCGGGCCGCCCGCGAGCAGACCCGCCACCACGCTCAGCGCGTCCGGCATGCGCTCGGTGAGCGCGATCACGTCCTTGGTCATGCGGTGTTCCCTCTGGTCATGTGGGGTTGGCTGTCGTCTCGATGTCGCCGTCCGCGGCGGCGAGCGCCGTCCGGATTAGCCGCTGCGGCGGAATCACCCATGAGCTCGCCGATGATCCGGGGACGGCCGTGGGCGGCGACGGGAAAGAGGTCATGGGCATCCGTGGCCCTGGTCGTCGTCGTCCCCGAGCAGCACCTTGGCGCGGACGAGGAGGTCGTCGTCCACCAGTTCCACGGAACCTGTTTTGACATCGGTCACGATTCGCCACAGGACCTCGGACCATCCCCTGACGAACTCCTCTGCCCCCACCGTCGCGTCGCCCCGCTCGGTGAGGGACGACTCGTGGTTTCCGAGCGTGCTGTACCAACGCGCCCGGATTCTCAGGTCGCCGCCCTCGCGGGTCAACTTCCATTCGGCGGAGAAGGTGTCCGACCCCCAGAAGACCTCGGTCTCGGAGAATTCCGGGCGCCGGATCTCTTCCAGCAGCGGCACCAGATCGTCGAGCATCACTGCGATGTCGTAGCGGTACGTCAGCCGGATCGGCACCTGGTTCCACACCAGGACGGCGTCCTCGGCTTGGGAGGAGTACATCTCACCGACGGCGTCGGCCAGATCGTCAGCGACACCGACCAGACGCGGTCCGATGGCGGTGCGGCCCGCCCGGATCTCGAATGCCGTGTTCTGGATGTCGCGGATTCCGGCCAAGGGGTCGCGCCCGTGCTCGTCGGCGTACTCACGGCGGCGCGCGTCGCTCTTTTCGGGATGCGCCAGACAGCAGTAGTCCCAGAAGTCGACCAGCACGCGGAACGCATCGTCAAGGGAGTAGTCACCCTGAACGTGCTCGACGAAGTAGTTCTCCACCCTGACGCCCTGCGGGCTGATGGTGACGGTGTGCGCATTTCCGTCCAGATCCTCCGGCGCGAAGCCCAGGTTGACCTTGGCCTCGGTCACCAGGTCGATCGCCTCCAGGACGGACAGCGGCGAGAGCTGGATGTCGGCCGTCACCCACTGCCCCAGGAAGCTCAGCTCGTCCGGCCCGGAGAACGCCGGCACCCCGCACGCGCTCTGAACGTAGTACTGAGTGCGGATCACCGCTCTGTTCTCCTTCTTGTCTACTCTGGCATGAGCGGGTAAATGGTCTTCGCGTTACCGTGACCGGGTCGAAATAGCGCTGGGCCCACTGGGCTCCGTAGAGCAGGGCGTCCCACATGCCTAGACGCGCCGTTTCTAGTAGTACGCGCCAAGCTGCCGGCCCTCCGGGCTCTGAGCACGGGAGAGATGGGGACGGCACGGTTCAGCGTGCGGGAAGAGGAGCTGACGTTCAGGATGCTCATGGCCAGCTCCACGGCCAGCTCCCCGTCGACTGTGGACACCCCGCTCGCCAATCGACCAGCTGCGTAGCCAGGTCGACCAAGAAATTTTCACCTGCCGCCAGGGATCGCACGCCCCGACCGATGACGTCCCTGATGTCGTCGACGAGGCCGGGGACGCGGGTCCGGTGATGGGGACTTTCGGACGCGCCGTAGATCACGTCGTCGATGTCGTCCGTCGGCCGGCTGTCGAAGTCCGTGCCGAGCAAATCACGGTAGCCCTGCATGGACTGGCTCTTGATTTCGCTGAGTTCGCTGCCCGCCGATCCGGTCGTCGTCGAAAGGAGAACGAGCGGCCCAGCAAGCCCGGTCACGCCTGCGGAAGTCGAGGATTCCGGCCACCGGGCCGTGCCAGGCCCTACTGCGGTGGGCGGCGCGGAGGGATCGCTTGTACGGGCCCACCTCGCGCACCGATCCACACCTCAGTTCTGCGTCGGCCAGCTCTCAGGACGATTCGCTACTGGAGACTGTGATCAGACCGGCCAGCCGTTCCTGCATTTTCCGCCTGGCTTCCGGATCGGCCGGCAGCACGGTCGGATTCCAGTCCCTACACACCGTTAAACCGGCGGCATCGGCTGCTCCGACGCACCATTGAACAGATAGTCATACATGGCCTGAAGGTAGGCATGGAGAGTAGCCCTGTCGGGGAATTCGATATCGGTCAGCCGCTCATATTCGGCCGGCCCGAAGGAGTCGTCTGAGATAATTTGCTCGAATCCTACGCGGATCAATTCCACATAGGAATCGCTGAAGCTCAACAAGGTGGGCCTCAGATCACCACTCGTTTCATACCCCCGCTCAAGATCCAGGTTCACTTTGAGGAAATTCTTGAAACGCGCGTCCATTTGAGATCTTTCTTTATGGATGACGGCCGGGCGCCGGGTTGGCAAACATGGTGTGGAGACGGTACTGCCCGTCGGGGAGCAGTCGGTAAACAGGCACGATGGTTCCGCCCTCAAAGTCCACAGGCTTGAATTCGTTCAGGTTGGCCGGGTCACGATAGTAACCGGTAAACCTTTCCTGAGCTCCGGGCCCGAGTATGTCCTCGATCGACGCCTCCATCGCCTCACTTCCGGTACGCGCCATCTCGTCGCGGAAGTAGGCATCGGCTCGCACCATGTCTTCTGCGTTGTCGAAACGCGTCGCGAACGCGCCGACTCGGTGCACACCGCCGCTCACACCGTCCACCGTAGTACCGGTCAACGGGTCAATGTTGTTTTCGGACTTGACCAGCCCCGGATAGTTCGAGTTCGGCCCGTACATCCTTGGCGCCCCGTTGCTGTCGCGGAGTACCGTGCCGAGCCGGTCGGTCAGGGCTTGGTCATCAGGGTGGAGGTGGCGGCCTGGTGCATGCCCCTGGCCGCCCTGCCGGTCGTCCAAATCCCTAATGCGTTCGTCGACCACCTTAGGGTCCATCGGCTGGTCTCCCGCACCACCTGGCGAAGCATCGGGTGCGTCGCCCTGGCTGCCTGCACCGGAGCTGCCCGGGGTGTTGTGGCCGCCGCCGTCACCCTGGTGGGGAACGCCGGAGCCGCCGCCGTGGTCGTCGCCGCCTGTCGCGGTGGCGTTGCCATGGGTGGCGGTGCCGCCGCCCGTCGCGGTGGTGCCGGTGCCGCTGTGTGTCCCGGAGCCACCGCCACCTGGTGTGGCGTGGTTGTTGTGGGCCGTGTTGTCGGCCGTGCTGCCCGGGGCGTGGGTGGTACCGCCGACACCCGTCGGGTGGGATCCGCCGCCCGGGTACGCCGAGCCGGCCGGGTAGCCCGCCCCGTTCTCCACGCGGCTGGGGCCGCCCGCGCCTTCGAGGACCCTCTCCTCGACCGGAGCGGTCTCTCGCGTGTTGGGCAGGTCGTCCTTGTGCGGCTCCCTGTGGGGCGTTGTATCGGGGACAACGTTGCCGTGCTCGTCCCGGATGTGGCCGTCATGGCCGATGACGCGCTTGTTGCCTGCCGAGTCGACGTATTCGCGGCCAGGGGGCGTCCCGTCACCGGCACCGGCAGGGGGTGCGGTCGGGTCGCCCGGGTGGGGCGAGGTGCCGGCGGGCATGGTGCGGGCCATGTCGTCCACGCCCCCCTGCGCGGCCTTGAGGCCCTCCATGAGGTCGCCGACCTTGAGCTTGGTGACGACTGCGGCCTTGCCGAGGTAGCTCATCGGGTCGACGAGCACGCCTGCCTTGCCCAGCGCGGTCAGTGCCTCCGCGCCCGCGCTCAGCTTTCCGCCCTGGCCGGCCTTACCGAGCTTCAGGGCGGTACCCGCGCCGAGGGTCAGGCCGTTGAACACCACCGTCCCGAATGCCCGCGACGGCTCCTTGCCCCACTCGTCCCACGCGACCAGCGACTTGCCGAAATTGCGCAGGGCCGCCTTCTGGCGTTCACGGTCACTGTGGTCGACCGGACCGAACATCTTGTCCATTGCCCAGTCGTACGGCGTGATGATGTACCCGCTGACACCGCCGAAGACGTCGCCGACGCCCGACCACGTCTTCTTGAAGTTGTCCCAGTCGAACACGTTGAGCATGCTGCCCAGGCCCTTGAGCGTGCCCCAGACGCCGTCGACGAAGAAGCCCTTCAGTGCACCGCCGACGTTGTCCTTCGTCCACTCCCATGCAGCTCGCAGGCCCGTGTACTCGCGTTCGTCGGCCGTCCCCCAGGGGGTTTCCCCGGCGCCCTTGACGTCACTTTCCTTGAAGCCGTACATACCGGCCTGGTGTGAACCGTCGTCGACGACGAAACGGGTCCCACCCACGAGGGCGGTGATCTTGTTGGCCGCCTCACGCTCGACGCCCTGGAACGCCACCCACGTCGCACCGACCTCACGGACGAGACGCCCGTTCTCGTCGATCTTGGCCTGGTCCTGCTGCCAGTCGTCGTCGTCCTCGTTGTCCGCGGCGAACTTCTCGGCATCCGCGCGGAGTTGGTTCATCTTGTTCACGAGTGGACGGGCCGTTGTCGCGAAGCTCGTCAGCGCGCCACTGACGGACTCCAGCTTCGTCGCGAACTCATCCGCCTTGTCGCGCACCGGAATCGTGGAATTGAGCAACTCCTCCTGCTCGGGAGCGTCATAGACCGGATCCAACGCCTGAAAGGCGTTGTGAACATCCCTGCCCGTACTGCGAATGCTGGAGGCGGTCGTCTTCAGTGAAGCCGCGTGCGTCTCCAAAGTCTCCAGATTGCCGGTGAAGGTCGGTATCTTCCCCGCATCAATCACTTCTTGGGGACCTTCATCTCTTCCGGAGTGGGAGCCTTGGAGTACTCCTCCTGCTTGTTCTTCGCCATCTCCAGGTCGCCCTTGACGTACTCCTCAGTGGCCAGGCGCGCACCGGTGATGGATTTCCCCGTCCGGACGGGGAGGAACTTCACGTCGTTTTCCGTTCGCTGCTGAAACTCCAGCAGCGCCTGAGCGACGGGGCCGAACGCACCCCCCGTGGGGACCTGGGTCCCGCCCAGCACCATCGTGCCCGCCCACGTCGCAGCGCCCGCCACTCCCTCGCCGTACGATGTGAACGCTTCCTCGAACTTGCCGCCGGCCTCGGCGGTCTTGCTCAGGACTCCACGAACGCCATCCGGCTTGATGTCCCATGTGGACACGTTGCCCCCGCTCTGTTGAAGGCTTCTTTCCAGCGCCTCGGCTCCACCCGACGGCGTCGACGACAGCCGTGGCCCTGGCTGGCGTTCCCGTGCGCCGCGCCGTCGTTCTGTCGTGCGCGGCAGCACGATGCGTCGAGGATCGCCGCTGCCAACCCGCACGAATGTGTCATTCCTATCAACCGGGCGCTGGTGTCCGCAAAGTGAGTGGCACTCATGCTCGGGTGCGGCGCGTCTCGGAAGCCGTCTGGGGTGCGGGGTCCGGCCGTTGCGGCGGCCGGACCCCGCACGGGGGTCAGGAGACGGTGATGAAGCGGGCGGTGCTCGGCACGCCCTGGGCGTCGATGGCGAAGAGCATGTAGGTGCCCGGCAGGACGACACCCGGGTCGGCGGGCAGGGACACCGCGTACGTGCCGGTGCCGGTGGCCGTGGACACCAGGGGGACCCGGCGCTGGTCGTTGTCGGTGGAGTGGGTCGCGGCCGAGGCCCGCATCAGGACGAACGAGGCCACCGGCGCCTGGGTGGCGACCGTCAGGGAGGCGCCGGGAGCCGCCCTGGCGGGTACGCCGCCGGTGATGACCGGCCGCGGCTTCGGCGAGCCGTCCGCGTTGAGCAGGTACGGGGGCGTGAAGACGGCGCCGTCCGGGTGGTTCGTCGCGCAGTCACCGCACAGGCCCCCGCCGCCGGAGAAGATCCGCCCGTCCGGCAGCAGGTTCGCGACGCTGTGGTAGTTGCGCGGAACGGCCATGGTGGCGAGCGGGCTGAAGGTCCCGGTCGACGGGTCCCACAGCTCGGGGGTCAGGACGGAGGTCGCGTCGCTGAACGGGACCGGGTACGACTGCCCGCCGAAGACCGCCACCTTGCCGTCGGGCAGGACGACGCTGTTGCTGAACCCGCGGGCGTGCTCCATGTCCCCCGTACGCGCTGACCGCACCTCGCCGCCCGTGACGCCCACGGTGTACGCGCGCCGGGTGGCGGGAGTCTTCTCGTAGGCGGGTGATCCGCCCAGGGTGAGCAGCTTGCCGATGTCGTAGGCGACGGCGTTGCCCGTCATGGCGTCCGGGCTGTCGGCCCGGAGCCCGGCGGTGGCGATGCCGCCCGCACCACTGGTGGAGATCCAGTTCATCTGCCTGCTCGGACCGAGCTGGAGCACCTTGCCGCCCGAAGTGGCGTGCAGCCACATGTGGTTGTCGGAGCGGTACGGTCCGGCCGGGTCGGCCGTCTGCGCCGGTGCGGCGGGGACGCCCGGGAGGGTCCGCCAGGTGCGCGTGTCCGGCGACCAGACCTCGCCCGCCTTGTCCCCGGCGGCTCCGCTCCATGATCCGCCCAGGACGAAGGCCTCACCGGTGGAGAGGAGCGTCATGGCCTGGTAGCCGCGGGCGGTGTTCATGCTAGCGGTCGCGGACCAGCTGTCCGTGGCCGGGTCGTAGACGCTCGCCTTCTCCGCGTTGCTGCCCCCGGTGACCAGGACACGGCCGTCGGCCAGCATCGCGATGCCCGGACAGAACATGTCGTGGCCGGTGTTGTCGATCCGGCGCTGGGTGACCTTGCCCGTCTTCAGGTCCAGGATCGCGGTCTGGGTGTAGCCGCTGCTCCCGCCGAAGCGGTCGACCGCGTAGGCGGACCAGGCCAGCAGCTTGTCGCCCGGCAGGGCCGCGGTGGCGACGGGCACCAGGGGGAAGCCGGTGATCCGGTCCCAGGCCCCGTGGACGGCCGGGCTCGCCGGTCCGCTCAGGCGTATCTCGGCGGCGGAGGTCCACGGGCCGCGGCCACCCGCCTCGGACGTCACCGTCAGGCGTATGAAACGCGCGCTCGCGGCGCGGGTGAAGGTGGCGGTCTTGACCGTGTCGTCGTCCCGCCAGGTGCCCGTCGCGACCGGTGTGCCGAAGGTGGCGCCGTCGGTGCTCGCCGTGACGGCGTAGGTGCCCGCCCGGCCGTTGGGGCCGTCCTTCCGGGGTTGGTAGACGAGTGCGGAGACGACGGCGGTGCGGTGCATGTCGATGGTGATGCTGTGCGGCAGCGGGGCGGGCGTGCCGGTCCACTTGCTGTGCCAGAGGGTGTCGGCGCTGCCGTCGAGGACGTTGCCCGCGCGGCCGCTCTCGCCGGCGGCCTCCTCGTCGCTCGCCGCGGCCGTCCATCCGGTCCGGTCGAGTACGGGCGCGGCCGGTTCCATGGCGTTCGCCGGGGCGATTGCGTGGTGCGGTGACTGGACCGCCGGCTGCCGGTCGGAGGGCGCGGGCCGGGGCGCCGGGGCCCGCCCGGCCGCCTGGCTCACGACGCCGAGCCACGGGGTCAGCCCGATCAGCAGCGAGCCGAGGCCGAAGGCGACGAGCAGATGGGAACGCCGTAAGGAGCGGATGAAGGCGAGGGAGCGCCTGGACTGCAATCTGACCTCCTGGGCCGGGCCGGTGTGGCCCGTAGAACATAGGTCAGAGGGTCGGAACACGCCCGGAGCAAAGGATAGTTGGCGGGAAACACCGACGACGGAGACGTCCTACCGGTCGAGTCCGGGTCCGGGGCCGGGTCCGGGTCCGGGGCGGGTGCCAGTGCCGGCGCCGGTGCCGGGCGGTGCGGGCGTCGACTGTTGCAGGTAGGCGGAGATCATGGCCAGGTCATCGGCGATGGCCAGGATGCCCGCCGGATCGGTCGTGGGGGTCGCGGCGCCGTTGACGCCCGCGTAGAAGGGGTCGAAGCGGCCGTCGCCCCGGTCCAGATAGCCGGCGATGGTGATCGCGCCCACGCCCAGGCGGTCGTTGAGCGCGTCCAGCCCGACGACGGCGCCCGTCTTGGCGAACACCTTGCCGCGGGCGGGGCAGGAGCGGCAGTTGTCGGCCAGCAGCCCGTCCACGCCCAGGATCGGCAGCGCCTCGCGGAAGCGCTTCGCCTCCGGGGTGCGCTGCCAGTACGTCAGCATCTGGACCTCGGCCGCGGGTGTGGCCCGGTCGACCGGGTTGCTTCCGCGGCCGTCCAGGAGTTGCACCTGCGTGCGGTCGACGTCCGCGCGGTCCAGGAAGCGGGCCAGCACCGGGAATCCGTCCATGCACTGCTTGCTGCCGGCGGTGACCGCCATCAGGCACACGGCGAGGTTGGCGCCCAGGTTGTGGCTGACCTTGAGGATCAGCTCGGCGTACTCGGCGTACGGCGGGGAGGTGTACGCGGCCACGCGGTCGCGGCCCCCGTACGAAGCGGGCAGCCGGCCGGCCGGGTTCGGGCCCGCGGGGACCGCCGCCACCTCCACCCCGGCCCGGCCGAGGGCCTCGATGAGGGCGGTGCGGCCGAAGGCCGCCGGGTCGGCGATGGGCGACACGCGCAGCAGCGGATCGGCGTCCGCCGCGATCGTTCCGGTCAGCCGGATCCGGGTGCCGTCGGCGGAGGCCGCCACCGCGAGGGCGGTCGGCTCGCCCGCCGCCACGGTCCGTACCGCCGAAGTGACCTGGTACGGGGCGACCTTGGGGCGCCAGTCCAGGCGCGCCGGCGCACCGGGGCGGTCGCCCGGGGTGGTCGTCAGGTCGATGAGGTTGTCGTTGACGATCATCGGGAGCGGTGTGGGGTCCAGGACCGGCTCGGGGAGGAAGAGCCGGTCGTCGACGATCACGTCCCCCTCGACGCGGGTGATGCCGGAGCGCCGCACCTGTCGGGCGATCTCGTCGATCCCGGCCAGCGGATTCTCCGGGGTGAGGGTGGCCCCCGGGAAGTCGTTCGCGTAGGTGTGGTCGAGGTCGGTGAAGGCGACCGTGCCGTCCGGGCGGGTCCTGCCGCCCATCGTGAGGTCGCCCTGCGCGACCAGGTCGAGATCGCCGTCCAGGGTGCTCCCGCGCCGCTCACCGACCGCGTACACCGGGGTCACGGACCGGTGGTCACCGCCGAGGGCGTCCCACGCCCCCGAGACGCTGAACAGCTTCGCCGTCGAACCGGGGACGAAGAACTGCTCGGCGAGCAGACTGTGCACGGGCTGGCCGCCGTCCGGACCGGTCTGGAGCAGCCCCCAGCGGGCGTTGCGGTACTCCGGCTTGCGCATGATGTCCGTGATCCGCGGGTCGAGCCCGGCGGAGCCGGTGTCGCCGGGGGGCGGGGGAGTGGGAGCGGCCGCCGCGGCCGGTGCCAGGACCACGAGCAGCAGGGCGCACAGTCCGCCCGCCACGCGGCGTCGCAACGATCCGGAACTCTTCGCTCGCACCACGGCGCGCCCCGTTCGTCTCGGGCCGTGCGGCCGGCAGCCCGACCGCCGGGCGGCCCGGCCGCCCGCACCGCCGCCGAGGGGGCCGGGCGCTGGGTCCGGGACCGGTCCGCCTCCTGCCGACGCGCCGCGCCGAGCCGTGCCGCCCCGACCAGCGTGGCACGGGCGGACGGGCCGCGCACCCCGCCCGGGGGTGGCGGCCGGTGCTCAGGCGCGGGCCAGCAGCAGGCCGCCCATGGTCACCATGGTCGCCGCGACGAAGCCGTCCAGCACCCGCCAGGCGGAGGGACGGGCGAGCAGCCCGCTGAGGAGGCGGGCGCCGTATCCCAGGCTCGCGAACCAGGTCAGGCTGGCCAGGCAGGCCCCGATGCCGAAGGCCCAGCGCAGGTCCCCGCGGTCGGCGGCCAGGGAACCCACGAGCAGGACGGTGTCCAGGTAGACGTGCGGGTTGAGCCAGGTCATGGCCAGACAGGTCAGCACGGCGCGGCGGCCGGAGCCCGGGACCGCCCCCTCGGTGGTGAGCGCCGCGCCCGGGTCGGGTCGCAGCACGCGGCGGGCGGCGAGGACTCCGTAGCAGACCAGGAAGGCGCCGCCGGCGAGACCGACGACGGTCAGGGCGGCGGGCCAGGCGGTCACGAACGCGCCGACCCCGGCGACGCCGAGGGCGATCAGCAGGGCGTCGGACAGGGCGCAGATGGCGACCACCGCGAGGACCGCGTGGCGGCGGGCCCCCTGGCGGAGGACGAAGGCGTTCTGCGCGCCGATGGCGACGATGAGGGAGAGGCCGGTGCCGAAGCCGGCGAGGGCCGCCGTGGTGATGCCGTGTGTCATGACACCGACCGTAGGCAGCGCCGCCCTTTCAGTACAGCTAAAGATTTTTACGTACCATTAGCGCCTGTGATGGATGAACTTCCCCTGGACCAGGTCCGGACCCTGCTGGCCGTGGTCGACGAGGGCACCTTCGACGCGGCCGCCGCCGCCCTGCACGTGACGCCTTCCGCCGTGAGCCAGCGCGTCAAGGCGCTGGAGCAGCGGACCGGGAGGGTGCTGCTGTTGCGGACGAAGCCGGTGCGGGCGACCGAATCCGGGGAGGTGGTGGTCCGCTTCGCGCGCCAGCTGTACCGGCTGGAGCGGGACGCGCGGGCCGAGCTGGGGCTGGCCGACGGGGCGGGCCCGGTGCGGCTGCCGATCGCGGTGAACGCCGACTCGCTCGCCACCTGGTTCCTGCCCGCGCTGACCCGTGTCCCGCAGGAGCCGGTGGTCTGCTTCGAACTGCACCGGGAGGACGAGTCGCACACCACGGCGCTGCTGCGGGAGGGCCAGGTGATGGCGGCGGTGACCTCCTCGCCGGACCCGGTGGCGGGGTGCACGGTGCGGATGCTGGGGCTGGCCCGGTACCTGCCGGTGGCGAGCCCCGGATTCAAGGCCCGGTACCTGACGGGGGAGCCGGCACGCGACCTGAGGGAGGCGCCGACGATCGTGTTCGACCGGAAGGACGTGCTCCAGGACGCGTTCGTACGGGCGCTCACCGGGGACGCGGAGGCCGCGTCCGGACCGCTGCGGCACTACGTGCCGACGTCGGAGGGGTTCCGCGACGCGGTGGCCGCGGGGCTGGGGTGGGGGCTGGTGCCGGAGTCGCAGGCGCGGCCCCTGGTACGGGCGGGGCAGCTGGTGTTGCTGGCGCCGCGGCGGCCGTTGGACGTGCCGCTGTACTGGCAGCAGTGGAAGCTGGACTCCCCGGTGCTGTCGACGGTGGCCGCGGTGATCGCACAGGAGGCCTCGAAGGCGCTGCGCCGGCCCGCCCGGGACACGCCCTGAGCGGCCGCGAGCCGTCCGGCCCGGGCCGGGCGGAGCAGGGCGGCGCGGGACGGGCGGAGCAGGACGGCGCGGGCCCGGGCGAAGCAGGCGGTGGGGGTCGGGGCGGGCAGGCCCGGTCGGGGGGCGCCGCCCGGCGGCAATGGCACACTTGCCGGTGATCCGCCGAAGGGGAGAAGCCCGTTGTCCATGTTCAGCACCCTGCGCCGGGCCGTGCGCCGCGGCTACCGGCGGGCCGTCGACCTCAGCCACCCCGCCCGCTCCCCGCTCGGCAGTGCGGTCGTCAACTGCGTGGTCTACCAGGACGGCGTGCGCCAGGACGGCTGCGCCGAGGTCGAGGAGGCGCTCCGCCGGGTCCGCAAGACGGGCCGCGGCTTCGTCTGGATCGGCCTGCACGAACCGGCGCAGGAGGAGCTCACCGGGCTGGCCGGGCTGTTCGGCCTGCACCCCCTGGCCGTGGAGGACGCCGTCCACGCCCACCAGCGCCCCAAGGTGGAGCGGTACGACGACACGCTGTTCTCCGTCTTCAAGACCGTGCGCTACGTGGAGCACGAGGAGCTGACCGCGACCAGCGAGGTGGTGGAGACCGGGGAGCTGATGGCCTTCACCGGCGACGACTTCGTCATCACCATCCGGCACGGCGGACGCGGCACCTTCGGCCCCATCCGCGAGGAACTCGAAGCGGCCCCGGAGCAGCTCGCCCAGGGCCCGGCGGTGGTGCTGCACGCCATCGCCGACCACGTGGTCGACGACTACCTGGCCGCCACCGACGCGGTGCAGAACGACATCGACGCCGTCGAGACCGCCGTGTTCAGCGACTACGGGGGCCGGGGCGACGCCGGGCGGATCTACCAGCTCAAGCGCGAACTGCTGGAACTGCGCCGGGCGGTCGCGCCGCTCGGCCGCCCGCTCCAGCAGCTGGCCACGCAGCCGATACCGGTCATCCCGCCCGAGGTGCGCACGTACTTCCGGGACGTGGCCGACCACCTGACCCGGGCCACGGAGCAGATCGGCGCCTACGACAACCTGCTCGACTCCATCCTCCAGGCCCACCTCGCCCAGGTGACCGTCGCCCAGAACGAGGACATGCGCAAGATCACGGCCTGGGCGGCCATCGTGGCCGTGCCGACCATGGTGTGCGGGGTGTACGGCATGAACTTCGACCACATGCCCGAGCTGCACTGGACCTATGGGTACCCCCTCGTCCTCGCCGTCATGGCGGCCGCCTGCTTCGTCATCCACCGCGGCTTCCGGCGCAACGGCTGGCTCTGACCGCGTGAGCGCGTGCGGTCACAGGGTGAGCAGCATCATCGGGGCCGTGGTCGGCCGGTCCGAGCCGCCCGCGGGCTCCAGGGTCACACCGACCGCCGTGGCCCCGCCGGGCGAGCCGGTCATCAGGACGCCTCCGTCCCCGGACAGCAGCCCGGCGGGCCGCATCGCCGACCCGTCGGCGAACCACAGCTGGTACGTCTTCCCCGCGGGCGCGGCCGGCAGCCCCGAACCGAGGAAGACCGCCCTGCCCTGCCGTGCGGACACCACCACCGACCCCGCGGCGCCGTCCGCCGACCGGCCGCTCACCGTCCGGGCGTCGGGGGCCGTGATCACCGCCGCCAGGTCCTGGAGGGCCTGCGCGGAGCGCCCCGACTCCGCGCGCGGCCACAGCTCGGCGCCGCCCAGGGCCACGCCGCCCGCCAGCCCCGCGGCCAGGCACGCGGCGAGGGCCAGCGGGAGCGCCCGCCGCCGCAGGGTGACCATGCCGCGCCGGGCCGGCGGGAGCTGGCGTACGGTCTCGATGCGGGACAGCACCGCCGTCCGCATGTCCGGCGGCGGGGCCAGCGCGACCGCCGAGCCCAGGCGGGCCGCCGTCGCCGTGAACTCCCGTACGTCCTGCGCGCACCCCGCGCACCGGGTCAGGTGGTGGGCGAACGCGTCGCGTTCGCCGGGCTCCAGCGCGTCGACGGCGTAGGCACCGGACAGTGCGTGCAGGTGGTCGGAAGCGTTGGTCATGCGGTCACCCCCATGCAGTCGCGCAGACGGATGAGTCCGTCGCGCAGGCGTGTCTTGATCGTGGGCAGCGGGGTGTCCAGCGTCTCGGCGACCTCGCGGTAGGTGAGGCCGCCGTAGTAGGCGAGGGTGACGGCCTGGCGCTGGAGCTCGGTCAGACCGCGCACACAGCGGCGCACCTGCTCGCTCTCCAGCCGGACCTCCACCTGCTCGCTCACCTCGTCGTACGGGCGCCGGTGCTCGCGGGCGGCGGAGTCCTGGTCGCGGGCCGCGGCGGCCTGCGCCGAGCGGACCCGGTCCACCGCCCGGCGGTGGGCGATGGTCATCACCCAGGTCATGACGGACCCCTTGTCCGGGCGGTAGCGCGGTGCCTGCCGCCACACCTCGATCATGACCTCCTGCGCCACCTCCTCGGACTGGGCCCGGTCCCGCAGGACCTTCACCGCGATGCCGAAGACGGGCCCGGCGACCACGTCGTAGAGGGCGCCGAAGGAGTCCTCGTCGCCGCGTGCGACGCGCTCCATCAGCCCGGGGAGGTCGGGGGCCCCGGAGCGGTCCGGTGCGCCGAAGGCGGCCTGCTGCCTCACGCCGCCGCCCCCGGGCCGACCGGGCGGATACGCGTACACGTCATGGCTGTTCCTTCACTACGGGCGGGCGCCTCGGGCCGGCGCGCCGCGGGCGGGCACCACGGTCCGGCGCGGCGGTCCGGCGCGGCCGAGGGCGCGGGCGGCGGACACCTTGGCTTCGGAGCGGGCGGGCGTGCGGATTGGTCGCCCGCGGAAAGGATCGGAAGGCGTACGGGGACCCCTTCCCCATCGGCTGGGCGAATCGCGTACGCCCGGTGCCCGCGCCTGAGCGGCATACCCCGCAGTGCACCGAGCGCCGTCCCCGGCGCGATCACGCCGGGGACGGCGCTCCGCCGTGACGCGCGTCTCCCCGCGCTTGCGGCAGGGGGCTGTCCAGACCGGCCCGATCACGAGATATCTTGATGTCGAGCAATGTTGCAGACGAGAGACGCAGACTGTGGAGCGGAGCATCCGGTGACTGACTCGACCATCATCTATACGCACACTGACGAGGCCCCGGCCCTCGCGACGTATTCCTTCCTGCCTGTGATCCAGGCGTACGCGTCGACGGCCGGTGTGAATGTCGAGACCCGTGACATCTCCCTGGCAGGTCGGATCATCGCCAGCTTCCCCGAGTACCTCGAGGAGGGCCAGCGGATCGCCGACGCCCTCGCCGAGCTCGGCGAGCTGGCGAAGACCCCCGAAGCGAACATCATCAAGCTTCCCAACATCTCGGCTTCGATCCCGCAGCTCAAGGCCGCGGTCGCCGAGCTGCAGGGCCAGGGCTACGCGCTGCCGGACTACCCGGACGACCCGAAGACCGACGAGGAGCGCGAGGTCCGCGCCCGCTACGACAAGGTCAAGGGCAGCGCCGTCAACCCGGTCCTGCGCGAGGGCAACTCCGACCGCCGCGCCCCCGCCTCGGTCAAGAACTACGCCAAGGCCCACCCGCACCGCATGGGCGCCTGGACCTCCGAGTCGAAGACGAACGTCGCCACCATGGGCGCGAACGACTTCCGCTCCACCGAGAAGTCCACCGTGATCGCCGAGGCCGGCACGCTGCGCATCGAGCACGTCGCCGCCGACGGCGCCACCACCGTCCTGCGCGAGTCCGTACCGGTCCTCGCCGGCGAGGTCGTGGACGCCTCCGTCCTGCACGTGGACGCGCTCCGCACCTTCCTGAACGACCAGATCGAGCGCGCCAAGGCCGAGGACGTGCTGTTCTCCGTGCACCTCAAGGCCACGATGATGAAGGTCTCCGACCCGATCGTCTTCGGCCACGTGGTCCGCGCCTTCTTCCCGAAGACCTTCGCCCGCTACGGCGAGACCCTGGCCGCGGCCGGCCTGTCGCCGAACGACGGTCTCGGCACCATCCTGAACGGCCTGGGCGCGCTGCCCGACGCCGCCGCGATCAAGGCGTCCTTCGACGCCGAGATCGCCGAGGGCCCGGCGCTCGCGATGGTCGACTCGGACAAGGGCATCACCAACCTGCACGTCCCGTCCGACGTCATCGTCGACGCCTCCATGCCGGCGATGATCCGCACCTCCGGCCACATGTGGGGCCCGGACGGCGCCGAGGCCGACACCCTGGCCGTGCTGCCGGACAGCAGCTACGCCGGTGTCTACCAGGTCGTCATCGACGACTGCCGCGCGCACGGCGCGTTCGACCCGTCCACGATGGGCTCGGTGCCGAACGTCGGCCTCATGGCCCAGAAGGCCGAGGAGTACGGCAGCCACGACAAGACCTTCGAGGTCGCCTCCGCGGGCACCGTCCGCCTCGTCGACGCCGCGGGCAACACCGTCCTGGAGCAGGAGGTCGCCGCCGGCGACATCTTCCGCGCCTGCCAGACCAAGGACGCCCCGATCCAGGACTGGGTCAAGCTCGCCGTCACCCGCGCCCGCGCCACCGGCGACCCGGCCGTCTTCTGGCTGGACGAGGAGCGCGCGCACGACGCGCAGCTGATCACCAAGGTGAAGACGTACCTCGCCGACCACGACACCGACGGTCTCACCATCAAGATCCTCTCCCCGGTCGAGGCCACCGCCTTCTCCCTGGAGCGCATCCGCCGCGGCGAGGACACCATCTCGGTGACCGGCAACGTCCTGCGCGACTACCTCACCGACCTCTTCCCGATCCTGGAGCTGGGCACCAGCGCCAAGATGCTGTCGGTGGTCCCGCTGATGAACGGCGGCGGCCTCTTCGAGACCGGCGCCGGCGGCTCCGCCCCCAAGCACGTCCAGCAGCTGGTCAAGGAGGACTACCTGCGCTGGGACTCGCTCGGCGAGTTCCTCGCGCTGGCCGTCTCCTTCGAGCACCTCGCGACCACCACCGGCAACGCCCGCGCCCAGGTGCTGGCCGACACCCTGGACCGCGCGACCGGCACCTTCCTCAACGAGGACAAGTCGCCGAGCCGCAAGCTGGGCGGCATCGACAACCGCGGCAGCCACTTCTACCTCGCCCTGTACTGGGCGCAGGAGCTGTCCCGCCAGATCGACGACCCGAAGCTGGCCGCCGCCTTCGACCCGCTGGCCAAGACGCTGGCCGAGTCGGAGCAGGCCATCGTCGCCGAGCTCGCCGCGGTGCAGGGCTCCCCGGCCGACATCGGCGGCTACTACCAGCCCGACGCCACCAAGGCCGCGGCGATCATGCGCCCGTCCGCGACCTTCAACCAGGCCATCGCCACCCTCGGCTGAGCCGACGGCCGCGCCCGCGCGCGGTGAGACGAGGTGTTCCGCCCCGGCCGGCCCCGTGCCCGGCCGGGGCGGACCCGTGTCCGGGTCCGGCCGGTGCGGTGGACGTCCGTGCGGTGGACGGCACGGCGCGCGGGTCGGCCCGGGTGTGGTGCCGGACCCGCGGGCGAGTGGCCGGATCGTGCGCTAGCCTTCACCGACGCTGATCCAGGGGGGTTTGGTGGCACGTCGCTCCGACACGTCCCGCGCGGGAACCGGTTGTGCGGGATTCCTGCTGCTGTTGCTGTTCGTGCTGCCCACGGTCGGCTACCTGCTGTCGCTGCCGGTGGGCCTGCCCGACCTGTTGGCCGAGCAGGACCCGCCGCGGCAGCCGCGCGGCTTCGGCCAGCACCTGGTCCTCTACGCCCTCCCCGTGGTCACGGCCCTGGCCGTGGCCCTGTTCGCGAGTCGGCGCCGCCGCTTCCTGTGGTGGCTTGTCCTGGCCAGGGCCGCGGCCCTGCTGGCCCTCGTCTCCGCCGCGCTGTGGTGGACGGAGAGCCAGATCGGCGACCACCCGGTGTGGAACGTGCGGGCGGTGGCCGAGAGCATGGCCGCGGGGCTGGTGGCCCTGGTCTTCGTGGGGGCGGTCCGCCGGTGGGACGGCTCCCGGGGCGGCCCGCCCGCCACCGCGACGCGGACCCGCAGGCCCGCCGCGGGGGAGATCTGGCTGGCCATGGTCCCGCTGCGCGAGGACCCCGGCCGGCAGCTGCGCCACTACTGCGTGGTGCTGGCCGCGCACTCCGACCACGCGGAGGTCGCCCAGATCACCAGCCAGGACAAGGACGGGCGCTCCGACCACATCCGGCTGTCGAACGACGGCTGGGACAAGGTCTCCGGCCGCGACCACTGGGTCGAGATCGGCCGGGCCCCGCGCCGGGTGGAGTACGGGCTGTTCCTCAAGTCCCGGCCCCAGGGACGCTGTCCGGCGCCCGCCTGGCGGCAGCTCAGCCGTCAGTCGCGGTGACGTCGGCGGCCACCCGGAAGCCGATGTTCCCGGCCGAGCTGTCCGGGGTGTTGCTGGTGCGGGCCGAGACCCGGTAGCGGGTGCAGTACGTCCCGACGGGTCGCCGAAGCCGCAGGTCAGACCCTACGGGCGGGCTGTGGCAGCCCTGTGGTGGCGCCGTGGCGACACCATGGCGGCGGTGTGCCGCGCACGTAACGCGGAGCGGCGGAGCCTGCGCGGCCGGCCTCCGGGACCGTCCGCTCCGGCATCGGGACCCGTGTCGGCCAGTCCGTCGGCCACCCCGTCGGCTCCGGTGCCCGACAGGGCGTCGGAGGCGGCGTCAGATGCGGTGGACCCGCTCCTGCCCGAAGCCGAGCGCCGCCCGCCCGGTGGCGAGGATCCGCAGCCCCGGGGCCACGGCGAGCAGGTCCCGCAGCCAGGCCCGTGCCGCCGGTCCGAGCAGTTCGGCGCCGTCCAGGACGAGCAGCATGTCCCGCTCGGCCAGCCAGGAGGCGGCATCGGCCGTACCGCAGGGCAGGAAGGGCATGCCCGGTACGCAGCCCAGTGCGGCCGTCAGCTCGCGGACGCCGTGCATCCCCAGCAGAGGGTCGGTGGCGACGACGGCCACCCCGTCGTAGAAGTTGGACGTCAGGCGCCGCGCGACCTCGCGCACCAGCAGGCTCCGCGGCTCGCGTGACCCCCCGGTGACGGTCACCACCTGCCCGCGCCGGACGGCCGTCAGCAGTCGGGACAGCTCCGCGGACGTGGCCGGGAGCAGCCCCGTGGACGCGCCGGCCGGTCGCATTTCCCCCATCGGCACGATGCCCCCCATTGCATGCGTGACCAGGCGCGGCAGAAGGGATGATTCGAGCCGCTTGTCGCTGATTATCCGCCAGTTGAGCCGGAAGGCCAGGGGAATGTCGCATTCCGGAGAAACGCCCGCGACGCCCGGCGATCACGGGACGTGTACGGACGGCGCGCCCTTGTCCACCGGGGCGCCGGGGAGCGCGACGCGGTACCCGCCCGCCGGGTCCACGGCCTGCGCGGCCCCGTTCGACCGGATGGCGGACGGCGCGTAGACGGCGGTCGGTGGACGGCGCCCGGCGTCGGGAACGCGCGATCCGCCGCCGGGCAAGTGCCCAGGTGGTGCGAGGCGCCGGGGCGGCCCGGCGGCGGCGCGGTGGCCGGTGCCCCCGCGCTGCGGTGCGGAAGGCATTGCGGATGCGTCGCCGCGGCGTCGGAGGGCGGCCCGCGCCCGCACCGCACCCCGGCCGCCGCCGTGCCGTTCGCATGAGCCCCGGCAAAGCGGCCGGCGTAGTTCCCGTGGGCCCCGTGACGTACGTGTCCGCCCCCGCGCCCCTGGGAACGGTTGTCCGCACGCCGGTAATGGGCTCTACTGCTGTGCAGCCCCGACGCGGGGCACATTCCGGGGAGGGACCAGCATGACAGCGGACCGGCGAGCGGACCGGAGAGCCGGCGGCCGACGCTCCCGGCGCGCCGCCAAGGCTGCCGCGCAGCCCGTGCGGCACCGGCGCAGACCGGGCTTCAGGGGCCGCAGAACCGCGCTGGCCGTGCTCGCGGGCTTCCTCCTCGTCGGAGTCTGCGCCGCCACCGGCGTCGCCTGGGACCCCTTCACCGCCGCCCCCGCGCGCGGCGGTTCGGCCCCCGTCATCGGCGTCCCGTGGTCCTCCGTGCCGACCGCCGGCTCGGAGCCCCCGCCCTCCGCGAGCGCCACGGGACCGGCCCCCGCCCCCGCCGTCCCGCCGACCGGCAGCGGCGCCCCCACCGAGGACCCGGGCACCGGCGGCGGGGCCCCGCCCCCCACCGGCGCCCTGCCCTTCGACCTGCCCGAGCCGGCCGTCCTGCGCTCCGGCGAAGCGGGCAGGAAGCTGGTGTTCGCCCACTACTTCACCCCGTACCCGCTCTCCCTCGACAACGCGAGTGCGGACGCCGACTACTACACCCGCAACTACCTGAACCCGGAAGGCGAGAGCGGAAAGCACGAGCGGTACGGCGGCCTGCTGCGCGACCGGCCCCTGCCCGTCGCCCCCAAGGGCGGCGACTGGGAGGACGCCAACCTCCGGCAGGAGGTGCGCACGGCCCGCGCTGCGGGCATCGACGGATTCACCCTCGATCTGCTCTCCCTCTCCGGAAAGAACTGGGACCGCTCCAACCGGCTGATGGCGGCGGCCCGTTCGGTGGATCCGGCCTTCAAGATCATGCTGATGCCGGACATGACCTCGCTGAAGACGGACGACCCGGGCGTCCTCGCCGACGCGATCGCCTCGCTCGGCGCCGCCCCCGCGGCCCACCGCCTCCCCGACGGCAGGCTCGTCGTCTCCCCGTTCAAGGCCGAGGCGAAGAGCGCGGCCTGGTGGACGGAGGTCATCGGAATCCTCAAGGCCAGGCACGGCGTGCGCACCGCCCTCGTGCCGCTCTTCCTCGACTTCGGCGCGCACAGCGCTGCGTTCGCACCCATCAGCCACGGCTTCTCCGAGTGGGGCAGCCGCAGTTACGTCGGCCAGGAGAGCAGCACCCGCGACGTCCGGCGGGCGCACGACATGGGCAAGATCTGGATGCAGCCGGTGTCCGTCCAGGACGCCCGCCCCAACCAGGGCATCTACGACGAGGCCGGCAACACCGCGACCCTGCGCTCCACCTGGACGCACGCCATCGAGGACGGCGCCGACTGGGTGCAGCTCACCACCTGGAACGACTACTCCGAGGGCAGCCAGTTCGCGCCCTCCCTGCACAACGGGCACGCCTACCTGGACCTGAGCTCCTACTACCTGACCCGCTTCAAGACGGGCAGCTGGCCCAGGATCGTCCGGGACACGCTCTACCTCACAGCCCGCACCCAGTTCGCCCAAGCCGATCCGACGGGCGACCAGTCGCTGCTGATGTCCCTGCGCAAGGGCAGCGCCGCTCCCCGGGACACGGTGGAGGTGCTCAGCTTCCTCTCCGCCCCCGGCACCGTCCGTACGGCCGTCGGATCGGCGAAGGGCTCCCACGACGCCCCCGCGGGCGTCCACGCGGAGCTGCTGCCGCTGAAGACGGGCACGAGCTCCGCCGCGGTGGTCCGGGACGGCGCGACCCGGGCCGAGGTCGAGCTGGCCCACCCCGTGGACCGCACGGTGGAGGTCCAGGACCTCCAGTACCAGGCGGCGACCAGCGGCCGCAAGCCCTGAACGGTCTCCGGCCGGGGCGCCCCACGCCCCGCGGGCGGGGTACCGGCGGGGACGTCGGCGGGAGAGGATCCAAGGACAGATCCGATCCGTCGCAGGAGGCCCCGTGCCCGAGCCCGTCCGTCCCGAGGGGGGCCCGGCCGGGCCCCCGCCCGCCACCGTGCCCGCCCCCGAGCCCGGCGGGGGGCCGGGGGCGACGCCCGGGGTCTTTCCCGGCGGCGCGGAGCTGTTCCGGCTCGACCCCGCGGTCGCACACCTGAACCACGGCTCCTTCGGGGCGGTGCCGGTCCCCGTCCAGGAGGCGCAGGCCGCGATCCGGGCCCGGTTCCACGCCGACCCCGACGCCTTCTTCGCCACCGTCTCCGACCGGCTCGCCGAGGCCCGCACCAGGATCGCCGCACACCTCGGCGCCGATCCCGAGGGCCTCGCCCTCATCGGCAACGCCACGGAAGGCGCCAACCTCGCCCTCGACGCGATCCCCCTCGCCGACGGCGACGAGATCCTGGTCACCGACCACGGCTACGGCACCGTCGTCGAGGCGGCCGCCCGCCGCGCCACGGTCACTACCGTCGCCCTCGACCCCCACCTGCCCGACGAGGACGCCGTGCGCGAGGCCGTGCTGGCCGGGCTGACGCCCCGGACCAAGGTCGCCGTGCTCGACCACATCAGCTCGCCCACCGCCCGGCTCATCGCCTCGCCGCGGCTCATCGCCGACCTCCGCGAGCGCGGCGTCACCACCGTCGTGGACGGCGCCCACGCGCCCGGCATGCTCGCCGACCCGCTCGCCGGCGGCGCCGACTTCTGGTTCGGGAACCTCCACAAATGGGGGTACGCCCCGCCCGGCAGCGCCGTCCTCGCCGTCGCGCCGCCCCACCGCCACCGGGTCCGCGCCCCCGTCCCCTCCTGGGAGGACCAGGAGGGCTTCCCGCGCTCGGTCGAGTACCGCGCCACCGCCGACTACACCGGCTGGCTCGCCGCCCCCGAGGGACTGGACCTCCTGCACCGCCTGGACGCACGCCGCGTACGGGCCCACAACAGCGCCCTCGCCGCCCACGGTGCGGCCCTGCTCGCCGAACTCCCCGGGCTCACCCCGCTGCCGCACACCGACGGCCTCGCCATGCGCACCCTGCGCCTGCCGCCCGGCACCGCGCGGACGCCGGACGCCGCCCGGGCCCTGCGCGAGGAGCTCGCCGCGCGCCTGGGCATCCGGGTGCTGGTCTGGCCCTGGCCCGGCGGCGGCGGCATCCGGGTCTGCGGGCAGGTGTACAACCGGCCCGAGGAGTACGAGCGGCTGGCCGCCGGGCTGCCCGCCTTCCTGTGACGGGGCCCGGACGGCAGGGGGCCCGGCCGCGCGGGAGCGCTCGGCCGTGCGTCCCGGCGCCGGAGCGCTCAGCCCCGCCGGAGCAGGTACGTGTCCATGATCCAGCCCTTGCGGGCGCGGGCCTCGGTGCGCAGCTCCTCGATCCGCCCGGCCACCTCCGCCAGCCGCCCCGAGACCAGGATCTCGTCCGGAGTGCCCACGTAGGCCCCCCAGTAGATGAAGAGGTCCTGGTCGAGGTGGGCGGTGAAGGCGTGCCGGGCGTCCAGCATCACCACCACGTCGTCCACGTCCTCGGGCCAGCCCTCCGCGAGCCGGCGACCCGTGGTGATCTGCACCGGACGGCCCACCCGGTTCAAGGTGGTGCGGTGCCGGGCGAGCAGGGACGAGATGCTGCTGATGCCCGGCACCACCTCGTACGCGAAGGCCACCCGGCCCTTCTCCAGCACCTCGTCGAGGATCGCCAGGGTGGAGTCGTACAGCGAGGGGTCGCCCCAGACCAGGAAGGCCCCCGTCTCGCCCTCCGCGAGGTCCTCCGCGATGAACCGCTCGAAGAGCTCGGCCCGCGCGCTGCGCCAGCCGTCCACCGTCGGCGCGTAGTGGGCCGGGGTACGGTCCCGGTCCGGGTCCCGTCCCTCCACCAGGCGGTGGCCCGGGCGGGCGTGCGCGTCGAGCATCGCCCGCCGCAGCCCGGTCAGATCCGCCTTCTCCTCGCCCTTCTCCAGAATGAGGAACGCGTCCGCCGCGCCGATCGCCCGCACCGCCTGGAGGGTCAGGTGGTCCGGGTCGCCCGCGCCTATGCCGATCACTGAGAACTTCTTCACCCCGCTATTCTGCCCGTCATGCGTGTCGCCCTGTTCGTCACCTGCGTCAACGACGTGCTGTACCCGCGCACCGGCATCGCCGTCGTCCGCCTCCTGGAGCGGCTCGGCGTCACCGTGGACTTCCCCGCCGGCCAGAGCTGCTGCGGGCAGCCGCAGTACAACACCGGCTACCGCCGCGAGACCGAGCCGCTGCTGCGCCGCACGGCGCGGGCCTTCGCCGGCCACGCCCACGTGGTCACCCCCTCCGGTTC
Source organism: Streptomyces sp. NPDC058674 (assembly GCF_042716505.1). NCBI lineage: Bacteria > Bacillati > Actinomycetota > Actinomycetes > Kitasatosporales > Streptomycetaceae > Streptomyces > Streptomyces sp. NPDC058674. Next base: position 83,571 of record NZ_JBHXSC010000013.1, on the reverse strand, counting down.
GTGCGCCGCGATGCTCCGCGAGCACTACCCGCGGATCGGCCGCCGGGCGCTCGCCGAGGGCCGCGGCGCCGAGCTGGCCGATCTGGCCGCGGACCTGGCGCCGCGGGTGTACGAGCTGACCGAATTCCTCGTCGACGTGCTGGGGGTGAGCGACGTCGGCGCGTACTTCCCGCACACCGTCACCTACCACCCCTCCTGCCACGGCCTGCGGGGCCTCGGACTCGGGGACCGGCCGCGGCGGCTGCTGGCCGCCGTCGAGGGCCTGGACCTGGTCGAGCTGCCGGGGGCCGAGGAGTGCTGCGGCTTCGGCGGCACCTTCGCCGTCAAGAACCCGGACGTCTCGGCCGCCATGGGCACCGACAAGATCCGCAACGCGGCCGCCACCGGCGCCGAGGTGGTGTGCGGAGCCGACAACTCCTGCCTCGCCCACCTCGACGGCCTCCTGCGCCGCACCGGATCGCCACAGCGCGCCGTGCACCTGGCGGAGATCCTGGCCGCCACCGCGCAAGAGCCCGTGCGATGACCGGCACCCACCTCGGGATGCCCGCGTTCCCGGCCTTCCCCGCCGCCGCCAGGGAGGCCGTGCACGACCGGACGCTGCGCGCGAACCTGCGGCACGCCACGCACACCATCCGCGACAAGCGGGCCCGCGCGGTCGCCGAGCTGGCCGACTGGGACCGGCTGCGGACGGCCGGCAAGGCGGTCAAGGACCACACCCTGCGCCATCTCGACCGCTACCTGGTCCAGCTGGAGGAGGCGGTCACGACCGCCGGCGGCACCGTCCACTGGGCGGCCGACGCCGACGAGGCCAACCGCATCGTGACCGGCCTGGTCCTGGCCACCGGAGAGCGGGAGGTCGTGAAGGTCAAGTCCATGGCCACCCAGGAGATCGGCCTCAACGAGGCCCTCGAAGCCGCGGGGATCGCCGCGTACGAGACCGACCTCGCCGAGCTCATCGTGCAGCTCGGCCACGACCGGCCCTCACACATCCTGGTCCCGGCCATCCACCGCAACCGGGCGGAGATCCGCGACGTCTTCCGCGCGCAGATGGGCGCGTGGGGGCTCCCGGCGCCCGACGGCCTCGGCGACGACCCGCGCGAACTCGCCGAAGCCGCCCGCCTGCACCTGCGGGAGAAGTTCCTCCGCGCCAAGGTCGCCGTCTCCGGGGCCAACTTCATGGTCGCCGAGACCGGGACCATGGTCGTCTTCGAGTCCGAGGGCAACGGCCGCATGTGCCTGACCCTGCCCGAGACCCTCATCTCCGTCGTCGGCATCGAGAAGGTCGTCCCCACCTTCCGCGACCTGGAGGTCTTCCTCCAGACACTGCCCCGCTCCTCGACCGCCGAGCGGATGAACCCGTACACCACCATGTGGACCGGCACCACCGACGGCGACGGCCCCACCGCCTTCCACCTCGTCCTCCTCGACAACGGCCGCACCGACACCCTCGCCGACGAGGTCGGCCGGCAAGCCCTGCGCTGCATCCGCTGCTCCGCCTGCCTGAACGTCTGCCCGGTCTACGAGCGCGCCGGCGGCCACGCCTACGGCTCCGTCTACCCGGGCCCCATCGGGGCGATCCTCAGCCCCCAACTGCGCGGCACCGCCTCCGGGATCGACGCCTCCCTGCCGTACGCCTCCACCCTGTGCGGAGCCTGCTACGAGGTCTGCCCCGTCGCCATCGACATCCCCGAAGTCCTCGTCCACCTCCGCGAACGGGTGGCCCAGGGCGGGCCGGTGACCCGCGACGGCATCCGCGTACGCATCCGCCCCGCGCACGGGCACGCCGCCGAACGGGCCGCCATGCGTGCCGCCCGGCTGCTCCTGGACCACCCCGGGGCGCTGCGCGCGGGCGAACGGCTCCTGGCCCGCGCCCGCCGGCTGCGCCCGCGCCGCCTGCCGGGACCGGGGCGCGCCTGGACCGACACCCGGGAGCTGCCCGACCTCCCCGCGGAATCCTTCCGCGACTGGTGGGCCCGCGAACGGGGGACCCCGCGATGACCTCCAGGGACCGGGTCCTGGCCCGCATCCGCCGGGCCGTGGGGGAGCACGGCCCGGACTCCGGGCCGCAGGTCCCGCGCGACTACCTCCGGGTGCACGGCGTGCGCACCCCGGCCGAGCGGGTGGACCTCCTCGCCGCCCACCTGACGGAGTACCGGGCGACGGTCCACCGCACGGCCGAGGAGGGCCTCCCGGCACTGCTGGCGGAGCTGCTCGCGCGGCGCGGTGCGCGGACGGTGCTCGCGCCGCCCGGCCTGCCCCCGCACTGGCTCTCCGCCGCGGACCAGGTCCGGATACACGACGCCGCCGCGTCCACTCCGTACGAACTGGACCGGGTCGACAGCGTCGTCACCGGCTGCGCCCTGGCCATCGCGGAGACCGGCACCCTCGTCCTGGACGGCGGCCCCGACCAGGGGCGGCGCCGCATCACCCTGATCCCCGACCACCACATCGCCGTGGTCCGCGTCCCGGACCAGCTGGTGGACTCGGTACCGCAGGCCGTGACCCGGCTGGACCCGAGACGTCCGCTGACGTGGATCTCCGGACCGTCCGCCACCAGCGACATCGAGCTCGACCGGGTGGAGGGCGTCCACGGGCCCCGCACCCTGGAGGTCGTCCTGCTCGGCGCACAATAGGCCCATGCCTTCCCACATCGCCCTCACCGCCCTCCTGGTCCGCGACTACGACGAGGCCCTGGACTTCTACACCCGCGCCCTCGGCTTCGACCTCGTCGAGGACACCGCGCGCCCGGACGGCTCCCGCTGGATCGTCGTCCGCCCGCCCGGCGCCACGGAGGCCGCACTGCTGCTGGCCCGCGCCAAGGACGACGCCCAGCGCTCCCGGGTCGGCGACCAGACCGGAGGCCGGGTGGGCTTCTTCCTGCACACCGACGACTTCGCGCGCGACCACGCCCGGATGACCGCGCGGGGGGTCAGCTTCCTGGAGGAGCCCCGGCACGAGGCGTACGGCTCCGTCGCCGTCTTCGAAGACCTGTACGGCAACCGCTGGGACCTCCTCCAGCCCGCCTAGCCAGCGTGGCCCGCCTGGTAGTGCCGTGACCCGAAACGCCCACCGGGTCGCGAAGTGCGGGCCGGCGTGTGAGCCTTTTGTGCATGGACTGGGCGTCGTGGACCACGGTCAGTGTCTTCGCCGGCAGGGGCGGTGTGCGCACCGAGGAAGCCGGTGCGATCACGGGCGACCTGACCGTTCACACCACCTGGACGGGTGCCGAGGCCAGGGTGTCCGTGCAGTACAGCGGCTCGTCCGAGTGGTTCACCCTCGCGGGGAGCCCCCTGCCGTGCGCCTCGGAGCGGGAGAGCCGCGACCTCCACGACGTGGTGGTCGAGGTGGTGCGCGCGGGCAAGGCCGCCGACGGCCTGCCGCCCCTCCACGCGGCGTGAGACGGCGCGGGCCTCCGCCCCCGCCCCTGCCTCCACGCCCGCCCCGTCTCCGCGCCCGCCGGCGTCTCCGGCCAGGCCCCGGCTCCCGCCGGCTCCCTCCGGTCAGGCGGACGACCCGCCGGAAGGCCCCAGCCGCGGCGCCTCGGCGGCGGCGTCCACGGACGCGCCGCCGTCCACCCGCCCGGCCAGCCCCTCCGCCCAGCGGACCAGGCCCGCCGCGTCGATCCCGTACGCGGACCCGTCCACCCCCGTGAGGCCCGCGGCCCCGCGCCGCAGCAGCCGCGCCCCGCCGGCGGCGTTCCCGCGCGCGGCGTGCGTCAGCCCGACGGCGAGCTGGGCCAGGCCCCGCCAGAGCGCGGCCGCGGCAGCGGGCCCGGACTTCCAGGCGTCCTCGAACACCTCGTGCGCGTGGAAGGGCATCCCGGCGTCGAGCAGCCGCTGGGCCTCCCGGACGGTCTCCGCCGGGGTCCGCACCACCCCCTCGGGCTGCCGCTCCACGCCGCCGGCGCCGTACTCCAGCGGCCGCCCCAGACCGTCCCTGGGCCGCGCACTGCGCGCCCGCCCCTCGTCGTCCCGATCCCGTGTGTTCACCCCCTCATCCTCGCCCCCGCCGATTACCCGTGCATGCACACCCCTCGGCGTGGGGTAATGTTCTGCATGTGCCGCCGGGACGGGGGAAACCCCAGGTCGCGAGCACATCGGGACGTGGCGCAGCTTGGTAGCGCACTTGACTGGGGGTCAAGGGGTCGCAGGTTCAAATCCTGTCGTCCCGACTCGAAAGAGTCGCAGATCAGGGGCCGATTCAGAGCAATCTGAACCGGCCCTTCGGTCGTTTCCGGGGCCGTGCGCCACCCCGCCGGGGCCGTCCCGCCGCTCGGGGGCGGGGCCGCCGCGCACCGCGGGGCGGGGGCCGGGAAAACCCGTGGACCGTGCGGGTGCCGTCGCGGGACACTGCGTTCCCCGTCCGCACGACACCACGGGGTTGCCATGGGATCGCCCGAACCGCACGAAGGTTTACCCGGCAGGAGCCCGGTGCTCCTCGCACTGCGTTACTACGGCCGGGAGTTGGCCCGGCTCCGGTGGCTGACGGCGCCGGCGATGCTGCTCCCGGCACTCGGCAACGTCGGCCTCCACTACATAGCCCCGCTGGTCGTCGCCAAGCTCGTCGGCCGGATCGCGGGGGGCGCGGCCCCCGGCGTCGGCGCGGTGCTCCCGTACGTCCTCGTCTTCGCCGGAGTCCTGCTGCTTGCGGAGACGCTGTGGCGCATCGGACTGCACTGCCTGAACCGTCTCGACGCCCGCGGGATCGAGCACCTGTACGTGATCGGCATGGACGAGCTGTTCGCCAAGGACACCGCGTTCTTCCACGACAACTTCGCCGGGTCGCTGACCAAGCGGGTCCTCAGCTTCGCCTCCCGCTTCGAGGACTTCGTCGACACGCTCACCTTCTCGGTCATCGGCAGTCTCGTGCCGCTGCTGTTCGCGTCGGTGGTGCTGTGGCAGTACGACCCGCTGCTCGTCGTCGGCCTGTTGACGATGATCGCGGTGACGGGGCTGTGCGCGGCGCCCCTGATCCGTCGCCGCCAGGCGCTGGTCGCCGAGCGCGAGGAGGCCATCGCCCAGGTCTCGGGCCACGTCGCCGACAGCCTGATGAACATGGACACGGTCCGGGCCTTCGCCGCCGAGGAGGGCGAGGCCGCCGAGCACCGGTCCCGCGTCGCGAAGTCGAGGCGGCTCACGCTGCGCTCGTGGGACTACGGCAACCTGCGCATCGACACGCTGGTCGCGCCGATGTCCGTACTGACCAACGTGCTGGGCCTGCTGCTCGCCGTCACGCTCGGCGGGGGAGGGCACGGAGTCGAGGCGGTCGTCGTCGCCTTCACCTACTACGCCAACGCGACACGGATCATGTTCGAGTTCAACCAGGTCTACCGCCGCCTCGAGAGCTCCATGACGGAGGCCGCCCAGTTCACCGAACTGCTGCTGCAGCCGCCGACCGTGCTCGATCCGGCGACGCCGGAGCCGCTGCGGTCCCGCGCCGCCGACGTGCGCTTCGAGCGCGTGACCTTCGCCCACGCGGGAGCGGAGCCGCTCTTCGAGGGGCTCGACCTGGCCGTGCCCGGCGGGGCGAAGATCGGGCTCGTCGGCCGGTCCGGCGGCGGCAAGACCACGCTCACCCGGCTCCTGTTGCGGATGACGGACATCGACGCCGGCCGGATCCTGATCGGCGGCCAGGACATCAGCCGGCTGCGCCAGGCCGACCTGCGCGGCCTGCTCGCCTACGTGCCGCAGGAACCGGCGATGTTCCACCGCACCCTGCGGGACAACATCGCCTTCGCCCGGCCGGAGGCCACCGACGCCGAGGTCCGCCGCGCCGCCGAGGCGGCGCACGTCACGGAGTTCGCCGACGCCCTTCCGGAGGGCTTCGACACCATGGTCGGGGAGCGCGGCGTGAAGCTGTCCGGCGGACAGCGCCAACGGGTCGCCCTCGCCCGGGCCATCCTGCGCGACGCGCCGATCCTGCTGCTCGACGAGGCGACCAGCGCCCTGGACTCCGAGAGCGAGATCCTCGTCCAGCAGGCGCTGTGGCGGCTCATGGAGGGGCGTACGGCCCTCGTGGTGGCGCACCGGCTGAGCACGGTCGCGAGCATGGACCGGCTCGTCGTCCTCGACCGCGGGCGGATCGTCGAGCAGGGGAGCCACCAGGAACTGCTGGCCTCCGACGGGGTGTACGCCAAGCTGTGGCAGCACCAGTCGGGCGGTTTCCTGGACGACACCTCCGCCCGCTCCGACGTGCACTGACCGCAGGTCCGCGGGCAGCGGACGGCCCGCCCGGGCCCCCGCGAGGCCGGCAGCACGGCGGTTCTTCCCGGCCGGTACGGTTCCCCCCATGGATCTTTCCGCAACGAGTCACACGGGTGACGGGGCGGCGCCGTCCGCGCTGGTCAAGGAGGCGGCGCTGCGGCACCTGGCCGAGTCGGGCGCCGCGGGGCTGTCCCCGGCCGCCGTGGCCCGCGCCGCCGGCCTCGCCCCCGCCGTGGTGGAAGCGCTCTTCCCGGACCGCGCCGCCCTGCTGACCGCGCTGCTCGTCGACGCCTACGACGCGTCCGGCGCCGCGATGGAGCGGGCCGACACGGACGCGGCGTCGGCCGGGGCGCCGGCCGGCGCGCGACTCCTCGCCGCCGCCCGTGCGCTGCGGCAGTGGTCCTTCGCCCACCCCGCTCAGTTCGCCCTGCTCTACGGCTCGCCCGTGCCGGGCTACCACGCCCCCCAGGACACGGTCGCGCCCGCCTCGCGCACCCCCGCGGTACTCGCCGGCATCGTACGGTCGGCGCTGGAGCACGGCGAACTCACCCCGCCCCGCCGGGAGGTGCCCGGCCCCCCGCTGCTTCTGCCCGCGGCCGCGCACCTGTTCGGCGGCGCGCCCGGAGCCCCTTTCGCGGACGTCGTCGAGCGCGGCATCGTGTTGTGGAGCGGCCTCATCGGGCTGCTGGCCTTCCAGGTCTTCAGCCGTACCCACGACAGCGTCCGGGACGAGGCCGCATTCTTCGACTACGCCGTCGCCGTGACGGCCGAGACCATCGGACTCGTGGTCCCCCCGGGCGAGAACGCCGGCTGAACCGCCCGCCCCCGGGCGGCACCCGCAGGAAATCAGGACGTGAACACCACCAGAACCCTCTGCTTCGTCATCGCGGCGCTGTCGTCGTACGCCGCGTTCGCCTTCCGGCTCTGCCAGGGACGGCGCAACTGGAAGGACAGCGCCTACCGCACGCTGATGACGACGCTGCTGCTCCAGTGCCTCACCTTCACCATGGGCGCCGTCGCCATGCAGAGCGCGAGCTTCCTGGGCGTCGGCAACCTCGCCATCCTCACCATGCACCTGGCGGCGGTCGGCTTCTGCATCAGCGCGCAGGTCATCCTGCTGCGCTGGGCTGCCGCCGGCGCGGAGGCGGCGCGCCAGACGCGCCTGTGGGTGGCCACCGGCATCGCCCTGAGCGTGCTCCTGACCGTCCTCTTCTTCCTCGCTGACGGCACCGAGCGGGCACCGCTGGACTTCGACGGGAGCGGCGATCCGCTGCTCCTCACGTACCTGCTGGTCTTCATCGCGTCCCAGGCCGTCCCGTGCGTGACCATCGTCCTGCAGTGCGGCCCCTACGTGCGGATGACCGACAACGCTTCGCTGCGGCGGGCGCTGCGCATGCTGTCCGTCGCGGCGTGGCTGCTGCTCCTCTACTCCCTGGTGCGGGTGGCGAACGTCCTCAGTATCGCGGCCGGTCTCGGCATCGGCGAGTGGAAGGAGGCCGTCGCCTCCGTGGTCAACGCGCTGGGCATCGTCGCCGTCTCGCTCAGCCTGGCCATGCCGTTCTGGGGCCCCTCGGCCGCCCGGCTGCTGGAGTGGACCCGGACCTACCGGTCCTACCGGGCCCTCCATCCGCTCTGGCGGGACCTGTACGAGTCCTTCCCGGACATCGCCCTGGAGCCGCCCGGGACGTCGGTCCGCGACCTCGACTACCGGCTCCACCGCAGGGTCGTCGAGATTCGGGACGGCTGGCGGGACCTGCGGCCCTACATGGAACGCAGTGCCGGCCGTACCGCGGGGGCCGCCGGCGCGGGGAGCGAGGAGTTCCGGCAGGCCCGCACGGAGGCGGCGCAGATCAGGCAGGCCCTGCACGCCAGGCGGACCGGCACCGTCCCCCGGGACAACAAGGACGCCTGCGACTTCGACGACCGCGACTCGGACAGCTTCGCCGCGGAGGTCGCCTGGCTCACGAAGGTCGCGGCCGCCTACCGCCACCTCGGCGCCGCCGAGGCGGCGACAGGCGGAGCGCGCGGCTCCGGCCCCGGTCTTCCGGCCCGGCCCCACAGGGCCGGGCCGGTCTGCGACGACACCGGCGAACTTGACGACCCCCGTGCATCAAGTTAGCTGCCAGCTATCGGCGCGACCCCACCGTGACGGAGTCCCGACCAATTGTCAACTGACCGCTAATCTGTGAGACTCCTCTATAGCCAAGGGCTATTTCGGGGAGGTACGGGAGGGAGACCCACCATGACCGAGGCCGAGACCGACGACCGGCACCTGCTCGCCGTGCGCCTCGACGACCTGTTCAAGACGGTCCGCCCCAAAGGCAGGCACTGGACCAATGCCGAGGTGGCGGAGGAACTGAAGCGGGCCAACCCCGAGCTCAAGGTCGGGGGCGTGTACCTGTCGCAGTTGCGGACGGGCAAGCGGTCGAACCCCTCGCCCGACCTCCTGGCCGCCCTCGCCCGCTTCTTCGGCGTGTCCGTCGCGTACTTCTTCGACGAGAAGGTCGCCGAATCGGTGCTCGGCCAGATCGCCGCCATCGAGGCGCTGCGGCAGTCCGGGGTCCGTGCCGTGGCGATGCGCGCGGCGGGTATGAAGAAGGAGAACCTCCAGGCGATCACGGCCATCATGGACCAGTACCGGCAGATGCAGGGCCTGCCGCCCGTCACCGACTCCTCCGACCCCGAGTGAGGGGCGCCTGGAGGGGGAAGTCCGCCGGCCAGGACCGCGACCGACGCAGCCAGCTCAAGGAGCTCCGGAAGGCCGGCGCCCGGCGGATCGCCGACCTCGGCCTGCCGAAGGTGAACGACGTCGCCGAGCTCTGCCGCCACCTCGGTGAGGTGCGCGGCCGTCCGATCACCCTGGTGCCGATGAAGATGCCCTCGTCGCATCCGTGCGGCATGTGGGTGGCCGCGCGCGACGACGACCTCATCTTCTACGACGCCAACACGACCGGTGCGCACCAGGAGCACATCATCTTGCACGAGCTCGGCCACATCATCTGCTGCCACCGCGGTGCGGGCGGGCTCGACGAGGCCGCCGCCCGCCTCCTCTTCCCCGACCTGGACCCCGAGCTCGTACGCGACATGCTCCTGCGCGCGACGTACGACGACGTGCAGGAGCAGGAGGCGGAGATCATCGCCTATCTGCTCTCCCAGCTCCTGGGCGGCGCCGAGCCGCCGCCCTGCGTGACCGAGGCCGCGCGAGCGGGAGCGGCCGAACGCGGCGACGCCGGCCGGAGCGCCGCGCTCAGCCGGGTCGAGCGCACCCTGATCTGACGCCACGCGGACCCTGATCCGACGCCACGCGGACCCCGAGGAGCGGCGGGAGCGGAGCCGGCGCCCGGGCCCGCGGGACGCACCGGTGTCCCGAAGACGGCCCCGACCGGCTACCGTCACCGCATCCGCCCCCTCCGTCGCACATCGCGTACGGCCGCAGGCGTAGCGCCGCGGCTTTCGGGAAGGGGCAAGGACAGGATGGAAGGGTGATGCCGGATGGTGGTTCCCGAAGCGGGCCGTGAGCGCTTCACCGTCGCGGTGCAGGCCGTCGACGGTGCCGTCGTCCTGGAACTGGCGGGTGAGCTGGACCATGACACGGCGCCACCCCTGCGCCATGCCCTGGACACGGCGGTCACCCCCGGCGGCCGGCTGCTGGTGGACCTGGCGGGGCTCGGCTTCTGCGACTCGACCGGGCTGAACGTGCTGCTGCACAGCCGTCTCACGGCCCATGAGGCCGGAGCCACCCTGGAACTGGCCGGACTGCGCGGGCCGGTCGCCAGGATGTTCCGCATCACGGGTGCCGACGGGGTGTTCCCCGTGCACGCGAGCGTCGCCGAGGCACTGGGCGGGGCGGCCGGGCCGCCCGGATGACGCGTACCGGTCCGGCCGGGGCGAAGGGCCCCGGCGGCCCGGGCGGGCCGCCGGTCCCCACCCCGGGCGGACCGCCACTGTCGACACGGAGGAGCCTGAGCGCCATGGAGCAGCGGGGCTCGCCCGACAGGACCTGGTACCTGGGACTGGAGGGGACCACGGACGTGGTGACGCGCAGCCGCGACTTCGCCCGCCGGGCCCTGACCGCCTGGCACTGGATACCCACCGCCGCGCAGGAGCAGTGGGAGGCCGCCGAGGACGTCCTCCTGCTGGTGTCGGAGGTGGTGGCCAACGCCTGCCTCCACGGCGGCGGTCCGGGGTCCCTCATGCTCGACTGCACCGAGGAGCGGCTGCGGATCGAGGTGACCGACGGCAACCCGGCGCCGCCGGTGCCCGTACGGCCCCGGCCCGCGACCCAGCCGGGCCGCCCGGGCGGCCACGGGCTGCTCATCGTGGACCGGCTGGCCCGCGGCTGGGGCTCCCGGCCCTGGACGGGGGGGAAGTGCGTCTGGGTGGAGGTCGCCGTGCCCCGGCCCGTCATCCGGGCCTGGTCCGGCGGCTGACGCGGCGCACCGCCTCCCGGGGAGACCTCCCGGGGGCGGCCGCGTGCACCCCGGGTCTCTAGGGCACTCGGGGACGCCTTTCGGGGCGGCTTGGGGATACTGGCGGGGTGAAGATCGAAGACGAGGACGCGGTCCTGTTCGACATCGAGGGCCGGACCGGAGTGGTCACCCTCAACAGGCCCAAGGCCCTCAACGCCCTCACCCATCCGATGGTGGTGCGGATCGACCGGGCGCTGGCCGCCTGGGAGCACGACCCTGCCGTGCTCCAGGTCCTGATCCGCGGAGCCGGAGAGCGCGGGCTGTGCGCGGGCGGGGACATCCGCGCGATCCACGACGACGCCAAGGCGGGCACCGCGGCCTCGGCGGGGTTCTGGCGCGACGAGTACCGGCTGAACGCGCGGATCGCCCGCTACCCGAAGCCGTACGCGGCGCTGATGGACGGGATCGTCATGGGCGGCGGGGTCGGCGTGTCGGCGCACGGCGACGTCCGCGTCGTGACCGAACGCTCCCGTGTGGCCATGCCCGAGACGGGCATCGGCTTCGTGCCCGACGTGGGCGGCACCCACCTCCTGGCCCGCGCCCCCGGCGGACTCGGCACCCATCTCGCCCTCACCGGAGCCGCCGTGGGCGCGGCGGACGCCGTCCTGTGCGGCCTGGCCGACCACTTCGTCCCCTCGGCGGAGCTGCCCGCGCTGACCGCCGCCCTCGCGGACGCCCCCGTACGCGAGGTCGTGGAGCGGTACGCGCGGAAGCCGCCCGGCGGTGAACTCGCCGCACGGCGGGACTGGATCGACCACTGCTACGCCGCGGACACGGTCGAGGAGATCGTGGACCGGCTGCGCGGCCACGGCGACCCGGCCGCGAAGGAGGCCGCCGAGACCGTCCTGGCCAAGTCCCCGACCGCCCTGAAGGTGACCCTCTCCGCCCTGCGCCGGGCGCCGGCGCTGGGCCCGCTGGAGCGGGTGCTGGAGCAGGAGTACCGGACCTCCTGCCACGCACTGGCCGCACCCGACCTGGTGGAGGGCATCCGCGCCCAGGTGATCGACAAGGACCGGACCCCGCACTGGTCGCCGGCCTCCCTCGCCGAGATCGCGGACGCCGACGTGGAACGGTTCTTCGCCCCTCTCGGCGAGGACCGGGAGCTGCGCCTGCCGGATGCCTGACGGGCGGCCCGGTACCGGGCGGGGACGAGCCGGTGGGAGGGCCCGCCGGTGAGGGGACGAGCCGTGGGAGGACCCGCCGGTGAGGGGGCGGCCCCGTGAGCGGGCGCGCCGGTGCCGCCCGCGCGGGGACGCGCCGCCGGTACCGGCCGCCGCGCAGGCTCAGCGGTAGCCGGTGGCGTCCGCCGGACGGCCCGGGTCCTGGACCTCGACCATGTACCGCCAGGCGTCCGGACGGCTCCCGTCGAGGTCCGTGAAGCCGTAGACCCCCGCCAGCTGCCCGCTGGAGAGCGACTGCCCGTTCCAGCGTGCGACCCGCGGGTCGGCGGCGAGCGCCGCGACCGCCCGGCCCACGTACGACGGGGTCTCGGAGATGCAGAAGTGCGGCACCGCGGCGAGCGCGTCGCGCCAGTTCGCCTCCGTCACGCCGAAGGCGTCGAGCATCATCTCCGAACGCAGCCAGCCAGGGGTCAGCGCCACGGCCGTCGCCCCGCGCGGCCCCAGCTCGTGCCCCAGCGCGAACGCCATCCGCAGCACCGACGCCTTGGCGATGTCGTAGAAGAACGACACCCGGTAGCGGCTCGCGTTGTACTCGGCGGTGCCGTCGGTCATCTCCACCACCAGTCCGCCCGGCTCGCGCAACAGCAGCGGCGCCGCGAAATGGCTGGTGATCGCGTGGGTCTCGACCGCCAGCCGGAGCAGCCGCAGACCCTTCTCCAGGTCGTGCTCCCAGACCGTGCTGTCCCACTCGAAGAGCAGCTCTCCGCCCCAGACGTCGTTGACCAGGACGTCCAGCCGCCCCTGCTCGGCGTCGATCCGGCCCACCAGCGCCGCCACCTCGTCCGGCACCAGGTGGTCCGCGACCACGGGAACGCCCCGCCCGCCCGCGGCGGTCACCAGCTCGGCGGTCTCCTCGATCGTCTCCGGCCGGTCGTACTCCGAGCGCCTGCCCCGGGTGCTGCGGCCGGACACGTACACGGTCGCGCCCCGGGTGCCCAGCTGAACGGCGATGCCCCGGCCCGCGCCCCGCGTCGCCCCGGCCACCAGGGCGACCCTGCCGTCGAGGCTCCGCGGCCCCTGTGAGGTGCGCTGTGCGTCAGACATGCCCCGACCCTACGACCACCCGCCCCCGCGGGCCCGGCCGGACGCGGCGGGCGCCGCGCCCCCGGCACGGCCTCCGCCCGAACGGCCGGCTTCCCCGCCCCGGCCGGATTCCGGGGCGTGCGGCGGCCGGGTCTGTACAACCCGCCCCCCAAGCCGCACTGTTGAGCCGGTCCGGTCCTTCAGGTCAGGAGAGTCGGCTTGTCCCGCCACATCTCGGATGCCCCACACGACCCCGACGTCCCGCACGACCCCCACGCCCCGCACGCGATCGACGCCCCGCACGTCATCGATCCGGCGGGCGGCTGCCCGCACGCCCTGAACGCCCGGCTGCGCGCCCGCGGAGCCGTGGCGGAGGTCGTCCTCCCCGGCGGGGTGCCCGGTGCGGTCGTCCTGGGGCACGAGGACCTCAGGGAGTTCCTCGCCCACCCCGATGTGGCCAAGGACGCGCGTCACTGCCCCGCCCTGCACGACGGCACGATCGCCCGGGACTGGCCGCTGCGGGTCTTCGCCAACGCCCGGGGGATGCACACCGCCGACGACGCCGACCACCGCCGGCTCCGCTCGCTGGTCGGAAAGGCCTTCACCGCCCGTCAGGTGGAGCGGCTGCGGCCACGGGTGGAAGAGCTGGCCGACACCCTCCTCGACGACCTGGCACGGGCCGCCGCCGGGTCCGCGGACGGGACCGCCGACCTGCGCACCCACTTCGCCCTCCCGCTCCCGATGAGCGTGATCTGCGAACTGCTCGGCGTGGACCCCGAACACCGCGGCCGGCTCCACCACCTGTCCAACACGGTGATCGTGGCGACCGACACCACCCCCGCCGAGGCGCTGGCCGCCGTACACGAACTCGTCGAGCTCATGGGCACGATCGCCGCCGCCCGCCGGGCGGCCGTGGCACGGGGGGAGGCCGGCGACGATCTCACCAGCGCACTGATCGCCGCCCGCGAGAGCGACGGCGACCGCCTCAGCGAGGCCGAACTCACCGGCACCATGCGGCTGATGCTCGTCGCGGGCCACGAGACCACCCTCAACCTCATCAGCAATGCGGTCCGCGCCCTGTGCACCCACCGCGACCAGCTCGCGCTGGTCCTGGAGGGCGGGGCCACCTGGTCCGACGTGGTGGACGAAACCCTGCGCTGGGACGGCCCGGTCAGCTGGTTCCCCTTCCGCTACCCCACCCGCGACCTCACCGTCGGCGGTGCGGTGATCCCGCGGGGCACCCCCGTGCTCGCCGGGTACACGGCGGCCGGCCGCGACCGGGCCTTCCACGGCCCGGACGCCGACCGCTTCGACGTCACCCGGCCCACCGCCGCCCGCCACCTCTCCTTCGGCCACGGCGCGCACTACTGCGTCGGCGCCCCGCTCGCCCGGCTGGAGGCCACCACCGCCCTGGAGCGGCTCTTCACCCGCTTCCCCGACCTCGACCTGGCGGTCCCCGAGACCGGGCTGCCGCACCAGCGCAGCTTCATCGGCAACAGCGTCGAGACCCTGCCGGTCCGCCGGTACGGGCGTGAGCGGTAGGGGCGTGAGCGGTAGGCGGTCCTGTCGTGCCGTCGAGGCCCCGGCCGGCCGGGGCCTCCCCCCGGCGGCCCGCCCGGGCTATGCCGCGGGGAGGGCCAGCACCACCAGGGGCTCGGTGGTCGGGGCGGCGGAACCGCCCGACGGTTCCAGGGTGACCCCGACCGCGGTGGCTCCGCGCACCGAGCCCGCCATCAGCTCCGGAGCGCCGGGGCGGGCCGGGTCCATCAGCCCGGCCGGGTGCATGGCGCCCGCCGGGTCGGCGAACCACAGCTGGTAGACGCGGCCCGCCGGCGGGGCCGCCATGCCGTCGGCCACGAACACGGCCTTGTCCTGTTCGCGGGAGACCACGACCGTGGCGGTGCCGCCGTCCGGGAGCCGGCCGGTGGTCGGCCGGGCGTCCGGGGCGGTCAGCACCTCGGCCGTGGCCGCCGCCCGAGCCTGCGCGGCACGCGCTTCCTGCCGGGCGGTACCGGCCTGCTCGGCCTGCCACACCGCGACCCCGCCGAGCCCCGCCACCGCCACGAGGCAGGCCGCCAGCGCCCAGCGGAGCCGGCTCCGCCCCGGCCGCGCCTGCCGGACGGCAGCTGTGCCGGTATCACCGCCGGGGGCACCGCCGTGGGTACCGCTGGGATCGCCGCCGGGGGCGCCGCCCGTGTCCGGGTCGGGGGTCCGCACGGAGTGCTCGTACGGCTCACCGGCCGCGGCCCCCGGTCCGCCGGCCGCCGCCGGCTCAGCCCCGAGCTCCCGGATGCGGTGCATCACCGCGTCGCGCATCTCCGGCGGCGGCCGCACCGCCACGGCCCGGCCCAGCAGCGCCGCCGTCGCGGCCAGCTCCCGTACCTCCTCGGCGCAGGGACGGCAGGTCGCCAGGTGGGCCTCGAACGCCGCGCGCTCCCGCGCGGTCAGCGCGTCCGCCACGTACGCGCCCGTCGCCTCGTGCATGCTCTCCGTACTCATCCGCCGCTCACCCCGAGACAGTCACGCAACCGCAGCAAGCCGTCCCGCAGTCGTGTCTTCACGGTACCCAGGGGAACCGACAGCGTCTCGGACACCTCACGGCAGGTCAGCCCCCGGTAGTAGGCCATGGTCACCGACTGGCGCTGGATCTCCGTCAGCGAGCCGAGGCAGCGCCGTACCCGGTCCCGCTCCTCGCGGTCCTCGACCTCTTCGCTCACCTCGTCGAACTCCGGGAGCGCCGCCTCCAGCATGGCCGCCCGCCGCTCCCGGTCGGACGCCGCCTGCGCCGACCGGACCCGGTCCACCGCCCGACGGTGCGCGATCGTGAGCACCCACGTCCGCACGCTGCCCAGGTCCGCGCGGTAGCGGCCCGCGGAGCGCCACACCTCGACGAGCACCTCCTGAGCCACCTCCTCGGCCTGGGCCCGGTCGCGCAGCACCCCGAGCGCCACACCGAGCACCGAGCCGCTCACGGCGCCGTACACCTCGCCGAAGGCGCCCTCGTCGCCCTCGGCAACCCGGCCCATCAGCGTGTCGAGCTGTTTAACGTCGTCCACGGCCCGATCCTCCCGCATCCTTGCGCTCCCGGTGTCATGGGGACCCGGCGCCTCGCCGGACCGTCCGCGGCGTTCCACCGGGTGCGTCATGCACGGGGCCGTCCGGCCCGGTCCGCCGCCCGGCGGGCCATGGCCTCCAGGCAGGGGTCGGACGCGGTGGGGCCCGCAGTGTGGCCGTCCCCGTCCCCGGCGGCGGCTTCCACGGGTGCGCCGTCCTGGGCGCGGGCCGCCCGGCCCGCCCGGCGCGCGCCGGGCCCGCCGCGTTTGCGCAGCTCCACCACCCCGTCGGCGAGGAGGGGCAGCAGCGGAGGCGCGGAGGGGGTGCCGGGCGCCGCCGCGGCTGCGGACCCGGCTTGTTCGGGCCGGTCCTGCACGGACTCGGACATGGGCGGATCCCCTCCTGGCGGTCGGCCGCGGCGCGGACCCGTGGCGGCGGAAGGGGCGGCCGTCCGGAGTACCCTCCGGACGGCCGCCCCTGATCGTTGCGGGTCAGTGAACCCAGCGCCCGCCCCGTCCGACGCGCCCTCGGCCGTCCTCTCCCTCGGACGGGTACCGATGTTCCCCCTGCGGGGTGGTGCTCGCGCGATGAGCGGTCGCGACCGACCCCGGTGGTGTAAGTCAGCCCGCCGCCGGGAGGTAGGCGGCGATCCCGGCCGCCAGGGCGTACGGGTCCCCGCTCGGCCGGCTCGGATGCCGCGTGGTCCGCCGGGCCCACTCCTCCTCCACCGCGTACCAGTCGATCTCCCGGGGCGCGGCCCGTTGGACCAGCGCCTCCTCCAGCGAGGCGAAGTACCTCTCCCAGCGGGGCGCGTACAGCTCCGAGACCAGGCCGCTCCACTCGCGGTTCGCGTAGTCGTGCAGGAAGCCGCCCTCGCTCGTGCCGCGTCGGCCCCACACGCTCAGGACCGAGCGGGCGTCGTACTCGTACCGGTCCTGCTCGGCCTTGTCCGCTCCCCAGGAGCGGGCCGCCCCCAGCCAGCCGCCGAGCAGGAAGTTCGGATCGGATCCGGTGATCGCGTCCAACCGCCGCTCCCCGTCACGCCATTGCGCGGTCAGTTCGCGGAACAGGTCCAGGTCCTTCGCCTCGTACGCCGCCTTGATCTTCGGCAGCAGCACCCGCGAGTGGTTGGCCAGCGCCTGGCGCGCGGTGTCCACCAGGTCGAAGCGGTACGCGGTGGAGGCGCGCAGCCGCGGGTCCACCCGCAGCAGGTGGTCCAGGGCGCGGCGGACCGAACCGGCCGGGTAGCGCATGGACTTGGGGCTCCAGTGCGCGGACCCCGCCGCGGTCAGGCCCGGGCGGGCGGTGAACAGGCTGTCCTGGGACTCCGACCACAGTCCCGACGAGGTGCTGTACGGACCCTTGCGCAACTCCTCCCAGGCCGCTGCTGCGGCGGCGTCCGGGCGGCCGTACCGCCGGGACGCGAAGTCCGCGAACCACGTGCGCTGGTCGATCGGCCCCGGCTCCCAGGCCAGGTCGGTGAAGAGGTCGAAGGCGGCCGGGTTGGTCCCCGTGGCCTCGGGCAGGTAGGCGATGCCGCGGAGCGCGCTGCCGGACTTCCCGCGCCAGGCGGGGAAGCGCTCCAGCCACACCGAGGTGTTCGCGCCGATCGTGGTGTGCCCGCCGAAGTTGTAGATCGTACCCATCGCGTACGGGGCGCCGCCCCAACGGGTTTCGCGGTCGAGGCGGTTGTACCGGTCGGACAGCCCGTCCAGGATCAACAGCTTCGAGGTGTCCACCCCGGCGAGCAGCTCCGCGGTCGGGTCGTCCTGCCAGCCCAGGACCGCCCAGAGCGCCCCCGGTCGGGCCGCGTGCAGGGCCTTCTGGATCGCGCCGGCCGCGGCCCGCACGTCCACCGAGCCCGTCTGCCCGCCCTCGTGCAGCGGACTCATCCGGTACATCGTGCTGTCGCCGAACACCGCGCGCTGCTCGGCGTAGTAGGCGGCGGCCAGCTTCCCGAAGACCGGCGAGGCCGGGTCGAGCCAGTCCGGCCGGTCGAAGCCGGCCCAGTCCCCCTGGGGCACGGTGGCCGACCCCGGGTTGCGTGCCGCGAAACCCGGTGGGACGGTGCCGAAGTAGCCCGGCAGGACCGGTGTCATGCCCAGAGCGCGCAGCTGCTCGGCGATCCGCCCGCCCAGAGCGGCGCGCTCGCGCATCAGCCGCTCCGAGACGGGGCCGCCGAAGGAGCTCAGGTTCTGCAGGAGCCACCAGCTCTGGTGGCCGGGGCCGGGGATCCACTCGCGCAGTTCGGCGGCGGAGTAGCCGAAGCCCTGGAGCGCGCGGTAGTACGGGTACTCGGCGCCGGCCTGCACGAACACCTCGTTGACCCCGTGCAGGGCGAGCAGGTCGATCTGCCGCTGGTGCTCCTCGAAGGAGCGGTACGGGCCCGCGTACCCGTCGTCGGTGTCGTTGAGGGCGTACCGGTGCGGGACCAGCGCACTGCGGGTGACCGGGGCCGGTACGGCCGGCAGGGTGGCCGGGAGCATGCCGATGCTGTCGCCGGGCCAGCCGATGTCCGCGCCGGCCACGTGCTGGAGGTACCATCCGACACCGGTGAGCAGGGTGGCGCCGGTGGAGCCGCGCACGGTGAGCGCCCCGGCCGTCCCGGACACGGTGAAGGTGTCGGCCTCGGCGGCCGCGTCCGGCACGAGGGTGAACTGCCCGGCGTGGCGCGGCAGGAGCCGTGCCAGGGCCGCGCGGGCGGGAGCGGCGTCGAAGGCCCGGCCCCGGGGCGGGCCGACCTGCGGCCCGCTCCGCGCGGCCCCGGGCACGAAGCCGTGCGCGGCCGGGCCGGCGTACGCGCCCGTACCCGGGGCTGCGTACGCGCCCGTACCTGGGGCTGCGTACGGGGACGCGGCCGGGGCTGCGTACGGGGACGCGCCCGGGGTGGTCGCCCCGGGCGCGGCTCCCGCGCAGAGCAGGGTCAGGAGCGCCGCCGGGAGGGCGGTGAGGGCGACCGGCCGGGCGGCCCGTGTCCACGGCCCCCCGCGTCGCGCCGAATCCGTCGTCCGCGGCTTCATGTGCGAGGACCTCCGCTTCGTCATCCGTGTGCCGTCAGACCGGCAGGGACCAGGCCTGGTCGACCCGGTGGTCGCCGCAGGGCTCCAGCCTCAGCCGCTCGACCGGGGCGTCCGGGGTCCCCGCGGCGGCGGGGGCCGTCAGGCAGAGGCCGCTCGCCTCGTCGACCAGGGCCCCGTCTCGGCGGTGCGTCCAGTCCTGGCCGGTCCGACCGGTCCGCGGCGGCGCGCATCCGGACAGCTCGACGAGGCCGTCCCCGCCGGCCGTCAGGCACTTTCCGGCCAGCCGCAGGCTCCCGTCCCGGGCCACCAGCCACCGCTGGTCGGGGGCGCCGGTGCAGGCTCCCGGGACGACGGCGCCGAGCCCCGTGGTGTTGGCGCCGTCGGCGCACCTGGAGCCGACGCCGACGATCTGCCCGGTGGGCACGGGCTGCGCGCAGCCGCGCGGGGTGAGCCGCCACACCGCGGTGTCGTGCGCGGCCAGGGTTCCGTTCAGCGCGTCGGAGACCCGGCGGCGCTCCCCGCTCCACAGGTCCTTCGCGTCGGCCGTGCAGTCGGGCAGGCCGATCTCCTCCAGCGGTACGTGGATGTCGCGGGTGGCGCCCGACCGGTTGAGGACGGCGACCGCGCGGTCACCGCCCGCGAGCGGCCGGGTGAGGATCTCGAAGGTGGCGTTGGAGGAGACCACCGAGCCCTGACGGCCCATCGGGTCCTGGTCCAGCGTGATCAGATCGGTGTTCCCCAGGGCCGCCAGCCCCTCCCGAGTCAACCCGGAGACGTCCGAGGACAGGATGAAGGGGGCCGCCATCATGGCCCAGAGGGCGACCTGGCTGCGGCTCTCGGCCGCGGTGAGCCCCGGGGCGCCCGCGATCAGGAAGTCGGGGTCGTTCCAGTTGCCGGGGCCCGCGTAGCGGCCGAGCCAGCGGTTGTAGCCGTAGTTGCCCATCACGGAGTTCCAGCGTGAGGCGGCGGGCGTGGCCGGCTTGTAGACCTGGACGTCACGGCCCTCGCGCCACAGCTGGCCGGTCTCGCCGACCCAGTCCAGCACCCGGTGCCAGTCGGAGCCGCCCCACTCGCCCTGCTGGAAGTAGGCGGGGGCGGACGCCGACAGCACCATGTCCCGGCCGCTCTCGCGCAGCCCCTTGGCGACGGCGTTGTAGGCGTCCCGGTACGCCTGCTCCTTCGTGGTGCCGGGCGGCACCCACAGGTTGCAGCCGTCCATCTTGACGTAGTCCACCTTCCAGGACGCGAACTGCCGTGCGTCCTGGGCGTAGTGGTCCGGGCCGCCGCCCTGGGGGGCGCCGCTGCCGGGGTACTTCTCACAGGTGAGGGAGCCGGCGTCCTGGTAGATGCCGAACTTGAGGCCCTTGGCGTGCAGGTACGAGCCGAGCCAGGCCATGCCGTGCGGGAACTTCTCCGTGTCGACGACCAGCGCGCCCTGTGCGTCGCGGCTCCTGGTCATCCAGCAGTCGTCCACGGTGACCGTGTCGTAGCCCTTGGCGGCGAGCCCCGTGGACACGAGCGCCTCGGCGTTCGCGACCACCTTGGCCTCGTCGATGTCGCACATGTAGTGCGCCCAGTTGTTCCAGCCCATGGGCGGGGTGAGGGCGAGCGGGGTGTCGGAGGTCGCGGTCGGCTCGGCCGCCGCCGGGGCGGGGGAGAGCGCGAGGGCGAGCAGGGCGGCCGCGGTCAGGCAGGGGAGCGTCGCACGCAGGCGAGGCGGCACGGAGACTCCTTGACGTGGGACTGTCGTGGACGTGACTGTCGTGACCCAGTGCATCGGGGCGGATGCGCACTGTCAACAGAAGTCGACGGTTATCGCACAAGGACCAGCAATATGGCCGCAGTCGGGATCACGCCAAGGAGTGACGCGGCGGGCCGGGTCGTCTCGATACGACGTATGTTACGGTGTATCCCATGCCGAGACGATCAATGGCCCTGGACCGTGCCACACCCGAGGTCATCGCCGTCGCGGCGCTGCGCATCCTCGACGAGCACGGGCCGGAGAGCCTCAGCTTCCGCGCCCTCGCCGAACGGCTCGGCGTCTCGCACGCCACCGTCCAGCGCCGCTGTTCGGATCTCGCCGGGCTGCTGGACCTGTGCACCGAGCACCTGGCCGGCCAACTGCCCGACATCCCCGCAGGGACCGCCTGGGCGCAGGCCACGGAGCAGCGCTTCTGCGCCCTGTACCGGCTGCTGGTCGCGCACCCGGGCCTGCTGGTGCTGCGCGGCGGCCGCCCCTGGCTCGGGCGCCAGCTGCTGGCGCGGCTCGTCGAGCCCGCCCTCGCCGACAGCGTGGCCGCCGGGATGACCGCGGCCGAGGCGATGACGGTGTACCGCCGGATGTACCTGCTCACCCTGGGCAGCGCCGCCTTCGTGGACCACCGCGACCCGGCGGGTGCCACCGCCGCCTCCAGGGCGGCCCTGGCGGCCCTGGACCCCCAGGAGTTCCCGGTGCTCTCCGGCGGACTGGCGGACGTACTGCCTCCGCTGACGGACCACGAGGTCTACCACGGCGCCCTGCGCCAGCTCATCGAAGCCGCCCGGCCCACCGCCTGACCATCGCCTGCCTGGGAGACCCGCCGTGCAACCGGAACAGCAGCTCGACTACGCCGCCGTACGCGCCGCCGCCGACCGGATCGCGGGAGGGGTGCGGCCGGTCGCCGTGGCCCCCGCGTCCGACGGGGTCTGGTACGCGCTGGAGCACCTCCAGCACACCGGTTCCTTCAAGGCCCGCGGCGCCCGCAACTTCCTGGCCGCACACCACCGCGCCGGGACCCTCCCGGCCGCGGGCGTCACCATCGCCTCCGGCGGCAACGCGGGCCTCGCCTGCGCCTGGGCGGCCCGCGCCCAGTCCGTGCCGGCGACCGTCTTCCTGCCCGTCAACGCCCCGCGCGTGAAGGTGGAACGGCTGCGCGGGTACGGCGCCCGGGTGCGGCTCGTCGGCGACCGCTACGCCGAAGCGCTCGCCGCCTGCCGGGAGTTCGCCGCCGACAGCGGAGCCCTGAGCAGCCATGCCTACGACCACCCGCTCATCGCGGCCGGCGCCGGGACCCTGCTCGACGAGATCCGGGCCGCGCTGCCCGGTCTGGACACCGTGGTCGTCGCGGTCGGCGGCGGCGGGCTGTTCGCCGGCGTGGCCACCGCCGCCCGCGAGCACGGCGTACGGGTCGTCGCCGCCGAGCCGGAGAACTGCCGGGCGCTGAACGCGGCCCTGGCCGCCGGCCGCCCCGTGGACGTCGAGGTCGACTCCGTCGCCGCCGACTCCCTCGGCGCCACCCGGGTCTCGGCGGACGCGCTCGCCGCCGCCCGGGAGGGCGACGTGACGTCCGTGCTCGTCCCCGACACGGAGATCACGGCTGCCCGGCGCGCCCTGTGGGAGGACCACCGGATCGTGGTCGAGGCGGCGGCGGCCACCGCCCTGGCGGCGCTGCGCGGGGCGTCGGAACCGCTGGGCAAGCGGGTCGCCGTCGTCCTGTGCGGGGCCAACACCGATCCCGGAGACCTGGCGGGGCCCGGGGTGTGAGCCGCCGTCAGGCTCCAGCGGCGTCCGGCTCGCGCACCACGACCACGGAGCCGGCGGCGTACCGGACCAGATCGTCCCGGATCGTGACAGGGCTGTCAGCGCTGGGGTGGGGCGGGTGGCCTGCGGCCGGCGAGGGCGATCTCCCGGTGTCGGCCATGGCCCCGCGCCGGCCCACCGACCCGCCGGTCAGGGGGCGTCGATGAGGACCCGGCCGTCGGTGGGCACGGTTGCCGCGAGTCCGTTCGCGTATGCGTTCTGCACACGGGACCGCTCGGCCGCGTTGGGCACGGCGTTGGTGCAGGCCGTACCGGCGCTGGACCCGGACATCAGCTGGGAGCACGGCCCCGGCTTGGTGTCCGGGAGGCCCAGGCTGTGGCCCAGCTCGTGCGCGGCGATGCGCGTCTTGTCGTACCCCTGGCTCACGGCCTGCGCGCCGAGTTCGACTCGCACCTGTCGCCCGGGACGGACCGGACCGAGGGTGGCCTGCGGCCAGCCGGTGGTGGCCACGATGACGATCTCGGCCCGGACCCCGGGCCCGGCCTCCACCAGCCGAACGTTACTGACGTTCGCGTTCCAGGAGGCGACCCCGGCCGTGATGGCCGCTTCCCAGCCGGCGGCCCGGCTGTCGTCGTAACGGAGCGTCACCACCGCGGCGGTGGCGTCCGGTATGGGCGCGGGTGCCGCGGTCGCGGCGGTTGCCGTCGCGAGAACCATTGCGGCGGCGGAAGTGCCTACTTTCAGCCAGGTACCTAGAGACATGGTCGTCTTCCTTCATGCGGGGGGACCCGGCCCCTCGACGGAAACCGGGGCACTGGAGACGCCGCCACCGCCCGCCTGTGGCCCGCACGTTCGGACAGCCGCCCCTCCGGAGCCTTAAGAAGGTAGCCCCGCCCCCTGCCAACCCGTCATGCACCTGCCAGCCAATTCCGGCAGGCTCTCCAGCCGATGCCCGGTCAGCGGGCGGCGCCATCCAGGGGGCTCGCGCGGCCGCGCTCGGCGAGCGGGCTGCGGACGGCCGCGTCGGCGCAGCCATGCGGCTTCGGGACGGCCGGGCAGCGCCAGAGAGCGCGTTTCCAGCGGGGCCCCGCGAGGCGGTGGACGTCGTCGACGGGACCGGCTGCGGCGAGCCGGCCTCCCGAGGACGACGAGGCCGAAACGGCCGGGTGGCCGGCCTCACTCGCGACGATCGTTGCGGTAGGCGGCGACTTTCGAGGACAGCCCCGGGTTCCCGCACCCTGCGAGGGTCGGGACGACACGGTGAACGGCACCGGGCACGGCACGGCATGGAGGAACGGCGTGGCTCAGCGCAAGGGTTGCCTGATCGGTATCGGCGTGGCGCTGGTGGTGGGCATCGGCCTCATCGCCGCACTGGTCTTCGGGGCGGGCAAGGTCCTCGACATGGCGGACAAGACCCTGGTCGACCCCGAGGTCTACGAGGGGGCCCGGGCCGGCCAGGCGGAACAGGAGGTGCGCGACAGGCTCCCGTCGGGCGAGACGTTCATCAAGGACGGCCTCAAGGAGGGCGGCCCGGCCGAGCCTGCGGGCAGCCAGTGCTCCTGGTACCTGTCCAGCGGCGCGAGCAAGGGCGGCAAGGAGACCGTGCTCCGCTTCTGCTTCAAGGACGGCAAACTCGCGGAGAAGGCCCAGTACCCCATGAAGTAGCCCCACCGGCCCGCCCGCGGACGGCCCGCCCGGCTACCGGGGCCACGGGTACGGCGCGTGCGTGCGGGCCTTCGCTAAGCGTCGACATGCGGTCAACTCCGACGGTCCGGCTGGGGCGGCGTGTTATCGGCATCACGGGTGATCGCCTTCGCGCGTTGAAGCGCATCAGTCCAGTTCGGGCCGGTCGCGGTGAGGACGTCGCAGCGCAGGCGGTGCCCTGTCGTGGCCTTCGGGGCCCGCGTGCCACCGGCCACCGGGAGCCGCGCCGCATTGACGCGCTCCGGATTGCGGACGACCGTGGGCACCGCCTCCGGCAGGGAAGCCGGACCTCTGCGAAGGCGGCGACGATGGCGCGACACCGCTTTGCCCGTACGGCCGTTGCCACCCTGGTGGCGGGCGCGCTCCTCTCGGCCTCCGCCTGCGGCATGAGCGGCGGCGCCGGGGACGTGGAGGAGGCGGAGCGGACGGGCAAGGTGGCCGGAAAGATCACCTTCCGCACACTGCAGTTGAAGCCGAAGTTCACCTCCTACGTGCAGGGCGTGATCGACGCCTTCGAGGAGAGGTACCCGGACGTCGAGGTGAAGTGGGAGGACGTCCCCGGCGACGGCTACAACGAGAAGCTCGTCGCGGACGCCCAGGCCGGAGCCCTCCCGGACGTGGTCAACCTCTCCACCGACTCCTTCCAGCTCCTCGGCGACCGGGGGATGCTCGCCGACGTGGCCAGGCTCGACGCGGCGGTCGCCAAGGAGTACGTGCCCGGAGCCTGGGAGCAGTTCAAGCTCCCCGGGAAGGGCGACGGCGTGTACGCGTACCCCTGGTACGTCACCCCGGAGATCCTCACCTACAACAGGGAGCTCTTCGCGCGGTCCGGCCTGGACCCGGACCGGCCCCCCACCAGCGTGGAGCAGTTCTTCGACTACGCCGAGCAGATCGCGGCCAGGTCCGCAGGCCGGTACTCCGCCTTCATGGCCGACCCCAAGGGCCGGCTGCCCGGGGACTGGCAGAAGATGGGCGTCCCGATCCTGAACGAGCAGCGGGACCGCTTCGCCTTCGACACCGACAAGGCCGTCGAGTGGGTCGAGCGGATGAAGGACCTGTACGCCAAGGGCGCCATGCCCAAGGAGTCCCTGCTCAAGTCCGACGACGTCAACCAGCTCTACGGCAGCGGGAAGATCGTCTTCGGTCCCGGCTCCCCGGGCTTCGTCAAGGACGTCAAGCTGAACGCCCCGCAGGTCTACGCGAACACCCAGGTCGCCGGAGCCGTCACCGGCAGGCTCGGCCACATCGGCATCTACGCCCAGTCGCTCGGCATCAGGAAGAACACCGCCCACCCGGACGCGGCGGCCGAATTCGCCAAGTGGGTCACCAACGGGCCCAACCAGGTGGCGTTCTCCGAGAACGCCACCATCTACCCGTCCAACGCCCAGGGCCTCGCCGATCCGCGCTTCACGGACAGGGGCGACGGCAGGGACGCGGAGACCCTCGCCCGCGCGATCGGCGCCGAACAGCTGAAGGACGCCGCGCTCGACGCCAACACCCCGGTCCAGTGGACCAACCAGGTCGGCGACGCCGTCGTACGCGAGATGCAGAAGGCCATCAAGGGCGAACAGGACCCCAGAGCGGCGGTGAGGAGGGCCCGGGAGGCGGCCGACGAGCTGCTCGCCGACGCGGTCGGCAGGTGAGCGGGCTGGTGGAGGCGAGGAAGGCGGCAACCGCCGGGAAGGCGGGCAGGACGAGTACGGCCGGGGCCGGCCGGAGGAAGAGCGCGCGGGCGGCGGTGGAGGCCTACACGGGACTGCGCCACCGCAGGTGGTGGACCCCTTACCTGTTCCTCGCGCCCGGCCTGGCCATGGTGGCCCTGTTCAGCCTCTGGCCGTTCGTCAACACGGTCGTCCTCTCCTTCACCGACTCCCAGATCCTGCGCGGCGGGTCCTTCGTCGGCTTCGACAACTACACCCGGGCCTTCGCCGACGACGACTTCTGGGTGGCGACGGGGAACAGCGTCCTCTACCTCGTGGTCGTCGTGCCCTGCCTGGTCCTGCTGCCGCTGGCCCTCGCGGTCCTCGTCCGGACCCACATCCCCGGAATCGGCTTCTTCCGGTCCGCCTTCTACACCCCGGTGATCGCCTCGGCGGTGGTCGTCGGCCTGATTTGGCAGTGGGTGCTGCGCAGCGACGGCCTGGTCAACACCGTCCTGCGGAAGCTCAGCGTCATCTCCGAGCCGGTCCCCTTCCTGACCGACAGCACGATGCTGCTGGTCTCCGCGATGATCGTGACCGTGTGGAAGGGCCTCGGTTACTACATGGTCTTCTACCTGGCGGCGCTCGGGAACGTCTCCGCCTCCCTCTACGAGGCGGCCGCCATCGACGGGGCCGGCCCGCTGCGCCGCTTCTTCAGCATCACCGTCCCCCAGGTGAAACCGATGATGCTGCTGGTCGGCACCCTCTCGGCCGTCTCCGCGCTCCGCGTCTTCACCGAGATCTACATCCTCGGCGGCGAGAGCGGCGGCCCCGGAGGCGGCTCCCGCACCCTGCCCTTCCTGATCCGGCAGGTCGGCCTCGGCTTCTCCGGAGAGACCGGCTACGCCTCCGCCCTCTCCATCCTGCTGTTCCTGCTGACCCTGGTCTTCAGCCTGCTGGGCCGCCGCCTGGCGAAGGGGGACGAGGGATGAGCACGCCGCCCGCCACCGGAAGCCGCGCCCCCCGGCGCACCGGCGCCGACCGCAGGCGCTGGTGGATCGCACGCGCCGGCCGCTACGCCACGCTGCTGCTGATGCTCGCGGTGATGCTGGGGCCCATCGTCTGGCAGTTCCTCACCTCGATCCGCGGCCGCGGAGAGAACGTGTACGACGGGGTGCTCCCCGCGCAGCCCACCCTCGACAACTACGTCCGCGTCGCCGAGTCGTTCCCGCTGCTGCGGTACGTGGGCAATACCCTCACCGTGGCGGTCCTCGCCATCACCTCGAACATGCTCTTCGCGGCGATGGGCGGCTACGCACTCTCCCGGGCCGCCTGGAAGGGCCGCACGGCCGTCTTCACCCTGCTGGTGGCGACCCTGATGTTCCCGTTCGAGTCGGTGATGATCTCGATGTTCCTCACCGTCCGCGAGATGGGCCTGATCGACACCCTCGTCGGCGTGTGGCTCCCCGGCGCGGTCTCCGTCCTCAACATCATGATCATGCGGGCGGCCTTCCTCGCCGTGCCCAGGGAGGTGGAGGAGGCCGCCGTCCTGGACGGCGCCAACGAGTGGGCCCGCTTCACCCGGGTCTTCCTGCCGTCCGCCAAGGGCGCCCTGGCGGTCGTCTGCATCACCAGCTTCATGGGGGCCTGGGACGACTTCCTCTGGCCCCTGCTCGTCCTCACCGACAGCGAGAACCACACCCTGCAGCTGGGCCTCAAGACCCTGGCCGGTGCCACGACGGTGAACGACCAGCGGCTCGTCGCCGCGGGCGCGATGGCCGCGCTGATCCCGATGGTGCTGCTCTTCTTCGCCCTCCAGCGCTTCTTCTTCAGAGGCGTGGGCGAGGGAGCGGTGAAGACCTGAACCCGGCCCGCCCGACGCGCCGGCCTCACCGTCTGCCCGTACCCACCGTACGAGAACTCCCCCTCCTGGAGCAGCCGTCATGCACGACGACCGCAGCATCACCGAACACCGCCTCCGCCGGGTCCTGGGCGAACGCATCAAGCCCGCCGTGCGCACGCATCCGGTCCCGCTGACCGTCGAGCGCTGGGAGGTCCCCGGCGAGCCCGTCCCCGTCGCCGAGGGCCTCGCCGCCGCGTACGAGCCCTGCGGGCCCGGTGCGACGTGGGGTCCGGCCTGGGGGACCACCTGGTTCAAGGTCACCGGGGCCGTTCCGGCCGACTGGGCCGGCCGCACCGTGGAGGCCGTCCTCGACCTCGGCTTCGACCGGATGATGCCCGGCTTCCAGTGCGAGGGCCTGGTCCACCGGGCCGACGGGAGCGAGGTCAAGGCGCTCAACCCCCACAACGACTGGGTGCGCGTGGCCGACCGGGCCGAGGGCGGCGAGCGGATCGAGTGGTACGTCGAGGCCGCCTCCAACCCCGTCCTCGTCGACCACGCCGTCACCTACGAAGGCGACCGGCAGACCGCGGCGGACGAGCCCCTCTACCGCCTCGCCCGAATGGAACTGACCGTCTTCAACACCGCGGTGTGGGAGCTGGTCCAGGACCTGGAGGTGCTCCACGACCTGATGATGCAACTCGGCACGGGCGACGCGCGCCGGTACGAGATCCTGCGCGCCGTCGACGCGGCACTGGACGCGGTGGACCTCGGGGACGTGCCCGGCACGGCGCCCGCCGCCCGCGCGTGCCTCGCCGGGGTGCTGGCCGCGCCCGCCCACGCCTCCGCGCACCGGATCAGCGCCATCGGCCACGCCCACATCGACTCCGCCTGGCTGTGGCCGCTGCGCGAGACGGTCCGCAAGGTCGCCCGGACCGCGTCCAACATGGTCAACCTGATGGACGGGCACCCCGGCTTCGTCTTCGCGATGTCGCAGGCGCAGCAGCTCGACTGGATCAAGACGTACCGGCCCGAACTCTTCGAGCGCATCAAGAAGAAGATCGCGGACGGGCAGTTCGTGCCGGTCGGAGGGATGTGGGTCGAGTCCGACACCAACATGGTGGGCGGCGAGGCCATGGCCCGGCAGTTCCTCTACGGCAAGAAGTTCTTCCTCGACGAGTTCGGGATCGAGACGCGCAACGTCTGGCTCCCCGACTCCTTCGGCTACACCGCCGCGATGCCGCAGATCGTCAAGCTCTCCGGCTCCACGTGGTTCCTGACCCAGAAGATCTCCTGGTCGCAGGTCAACGAGTTCCCCCACCACACCTTCTGGTGGGAGGGCATCGACGGCACCCGCATCTTCACGCACTTCCCGCCCGTCGACACCTACAACGGCGACCTCGGCGGCGCCCAACTGGCCCACGCGGCCCGCAACTACCGCGAGAAGGGGCGCGGTTCGCGCTCGCTGGCCCCCTTCGGCTGGGGTGACGGCGGTGGCGGGCCCACCCGGGAGCATCTGGCCCGCGCCGCGCGCCAGCGGGACCTGGAGGGCTCCCCGCGGGTCGAGATCGAGCCCCCCGACGCCTTCTTCGAGAAGGCCCGCGCCGAGTACCAGGACGCCCCCGTCTGGGCAGGTGAGCTCTACCTGGAGCTGCACCGGGGCACCTACACCTCCCAGGCCAAGACCAAACAGGGCAACCGCCGCAGCGAGTCCCTGCTGCGCGAGGCCGAGCTGTGGGCGGCCACCGCCGCGGTGCGGGTGCCGGAGTACGGATACCCCTACGAGCGGCTGGAGCGGATCTGGAAGACGGTGCTGCTGCACCAGTTCCACGACATCCTCCCGGGCTCCTCCATCGCCTGGGTGCACCGCGAGGCGCGCGAGACGTACGCGAGGCTGGGCGAGGAGCTGCGGGCGATCACGCTGGCCGCGCAGGGCGCGCTGGCGGGGGAGGGGGAGGAGGAACTCGTCTTCAACTGTGCCCCGCACACCCGCAGCGGGGTCCCGGCGGGCGGCGCGGCCCCGCCGGCCGCGCCGGAGGGGTCCGTCACCGTGGAGGAGCGGCGGGGCGGCGGGCACGTCCTGGCCAACGGCCGGCTGCTGGTCGGGATCGACGGACGGGGACTGATCGTCTCGGCCTACGACCTGGAGGCCGGCCGCGAGTCCGTGGCTCCGGGCGCAGCGGCCAACCTCCTCCAGGTCCACCCCGACTTCCCGAACATGTGGGACGCCTGGGACATCGACGCGTTCTACCGCCACCAGGTCACCGACCTCGTGGACCTGGACGCCCTGGAGATCGCCGAGAGCGGCCCCGCGTCGGCCACCGTCCGCGTCACCCGCACCTTCGGCTCCTCCTCGGTGGTCCAGTCGGCGACGCTGCGGGCCGGCGCCAAGACGGTGGACATCGTCACGGACGTGGAGTGGCACGAGACGGAGAAGCTGCTGAAGGCGGCCTTCCCGCTGGACGTGAAGGCGGAGCGGTCGGCCTCCGAGACGCAGTTCGGGCACGTCTACCGGGCCACGCACACCAACACCTCGTGGGAGGCGGCGAAGTTCGAGATCTGCGCGCACCGCTGGATCCACGTGGAGGAGCCCGGCTGGGGTGCGGCGCTGCTCAACGACTCCACCTACGGGCACGACGTGACCCGCGACGTACGGCCCGACGGCGGCCAGACCACCACCGTACGGCTGTCCCTGCTGAGGGCCCCGCGCTACCCGGACCCGGAGACCGACCACGGCTCCCACACCGTGCGCTACTCGCTCGCGCCGGGAGCGGACATCGCCGACGCGGTCCGCGAGGGCCGCGCGCTGAACCTGCCCGAACGCACCCTGAGGGGTGCGGGCCCGGTCGCCCCGCTGGTGGCGGTGGACGACGACGCGGTCGTCGTGGAGTCGGTCAAGCTCGCCGAGGACCGCGGCGGCGATGTCGTCGTACGCCTCTACGAATCCCGGGGCGGCCGCGCCAGGGCCACCCTCGCCGCGGGCTTCCCGCTCGCGGCGGCGGTCGAGAGCGACCTCCTGGAGCGGCCCCTGGAGGGGACGGCGGTCGGCGCGCCCGACCCGGCGGGCTCGGTCCCGCTGACGCTGCGCCCGTTCCAGATCGTCACGGTCCGCCTGCGCAGGGCGTGACGCCGGGGGACGGGGCCGTGAACTGCGCCACAGGGGCCGGGGCCCCTTGCCCGCCGTTGCGGGACCGGACGGCGCGGAACGTCCGCATTCGGTTATGCACCTAGTTGCAAAACCGCCCGGGCCTCGCTAGAACAGGTGCATCACCCCCGCGCGAGGAGGCGCCCCCATGAGTTCCCAGAGCCGGTACCCGCACCTGCTGAGCCCCCTGGACCTCGGTTTCACGACCCTGCCGAACCGCGTGATCATGGGCTCGATGCACACCGGCCTCGAAGAGCACGAGCGCGGCTTCGAGCGCCTCGCCGCCTTCTACGCCGAGCGCGCCCGCGGCGGCGCCGGCCTGATCGTCACCGGCGGCATCGCCCCCAACGACGCGGGTCGGCCCTTCGAGGGCGGCGCCCGCCTCACCACCGAGGACGAGGCGGCCGAGCACCGGGTGATCACCGAGGCGGTGCACGCCGAGGGTGGGAAGATCGCGATGCAGATCCTCCACTTCGGCCGCTACGCCTACCACAAGGACCTCGTCGCCCCCTCCGCGCTCCAGGCCCCCATCAGCCCCTTCGTACCGAACGAGCTCAGCGACATCGAGGTCGAGCGCACCGTCGAGGACTTCGTGCGCGCCGCCCGCCTCGCCAAGCTGGCCGGCTACGACGGCGTCGAGATCATGGGCTCCGAGGGCTATCTGGTCAACGAGTTCATCGCCGCGGCCACCAACCGCCGCACCGACCGCTGGGGCGGCGCGTACGAGAACCGCATGCGCTTCCCGCTGGAGATCGTCCGGCGCACCCGCGCCGCCGTCGGCGAGGACTTCATCCTGATCTACCGGCTCTCCATGCTGGACCTGATCCCCGGCGGATCCACCCTCGACGAGGTCGTGCGCCTCGCCAAGGAGGTCGAGGCGGCCGGCGCCACCATCATCAACACCGGCATCGGCTGGCACGAGGCCCGCATCCCCACCATCGCCACCTCCGTACCGCGCGGCGCCTACACCTGGGTCACCAAGCGTCTGATGGGCGCGGTGAGCGTCCCCCTCGTCACCAGCAACCGGATCAACACCCCGGAAATCGCCGAGGAGCTGCTCGCCGACGGGCGCGCCGACCTGGTGTCCCTGGCCCGCCCGTTCCTCGCCGACGCCGACTTCGTCGCCAAGGCCGCGGCCGGCCGCTCCGAGACCATCAACACCTGCATCGGCTGCAACCAGGCCTGCCTCGACCACACCTTCAGCGGCAAGATCACCAGCTGCCTGGTCAACCCGCGCGCCTGCCACGAGACCGAGCTCGTCCTCGCCCCCACCCGGCTGCGCAAGCGCGTCGCCGTCGTGGGCGCCGGCCCGGCCGGGCTGGCCTGCGCCGTCTCCGCCGCCGGCCGCGGCCACGCCGTCACCCTCTTCGAGGCCTCCGGCCACATCGGCGGCCAGCTCGACATCGCCCGCCGCATCCCCGGCAAGGAGGAGTTCGAGGAGACCATCCGCTACTACGGCACCCAGCTCGTGGAGAGCGGGGTGGAGGTCCGTCTGAACACCCGCGCCGACGTGCAGAGCCTCCAGGGGTACGACGAGGTGGTCGTCGCCACCGGAGTCACCCCGCGCACCCCCGACATCGAGGGCGTGGACCACCCCAGTGTGGTGAGCTACCTCGACGTGCTGCGCGACGGCGCCCCCGTCGGGGAGCGCGTCGCGGTCCTCGGCGCCGGAGGGATCGGCTTCGACGTCGCCGAGTTCCTCACCGACAGCGGCGAAGGCGCCTCCCAGGACCCCGCCGTCTACTTCCGCCACTGGGGCGTGGACACCTCGTACGCCGGACCCGGCGGCCTGACCGCCCCCGAGCGGCCCGCTCCGCCGCGCCGGGTCCACCTGCTCCAGCGCAAGACCACCAAGGTCGGCGCCGGCCTGGGCACCACCACCGGCTGGATCCACCGCGCCGAGCTGAAGCACCGCGGCGTCGTCTCCGTCGCCGGCGCGGCCTACGACCGCATCGACGACGAGGGCCTGCACATCACGGTGGGGGAGGAGCAGCGCCTCGTCCCCGCGGACACCGTGGTCCTGTGCACCGGACAGGAGCCGCGCCGCGACCTGTGGGAGGCGCTGCGCGCGGCGGGCGTCGAGGCGCACCTGATCGGCGGCGCCGACGTGGCAGCCGAGCTCGACGCCAAGCGGGCCATCCGGCAGGGGACGGAGCTGGCCGCCACCCTCTGACCGGGAGCCCGCTCCCGAAGACCCCCGGGGGATCCGCCGGAAGAGATCCTCCCGAAGGAGATCCTCTCTGCTCCGGGGTGTTGTGGCGGCCCGGCCCGGGCCGCCACAATCTCCGGGTGACGCTGACACCGGCAGACGCAGAGAAGATCCTGGCCGACAACTTCGCCCCCTGGGTGCTGGCCCTCGGCCTGACCGTGGAGGAGGCTGGCGACCGGCACGCCGTACTGCGGCTGCCCTGGTCCGACACCCTGGCCCGGGACGGCGGCGGCCTCTCGGGGCAGGCCCTGATGGCGGCCGCCGACACCGCCACCGTCATCGCGGTCTCCGCCGCGCGCGGGGAGTACGGGCCGATGACCACCGTCCAGCAGTCGACCAGTTTCCAGCGGCCGGTGGTCGGCGCGGACGTGCTGATCCGCGTACGGGTCACCAAGCTCGGCCGGCGCATGGCCTTCGCCGACGTCACCATGACCCCCGAAGGCGCCGAGGAGCCCGCGGCGACCGCGTCCACCGTCTACGCCCTGCTCGGCTGAGCCCGGCCCGGAAGCGGGCAGGGCACCCGGCCCGCGCCCGGAGGCGACGCAGGCCGGCCGGGCAGGTCCTCCGCCCGCGCGTGCTGCCGCGCGCCGGACCGGGGCTCTGGGATCGTGGACACGCCGCGGAGCGCACCGCGGATCGCAGGTCGCAGGTCGCACCGAGGAGCGGACATGTCAGGACAGTTCGAGGCGAGTGTCGAGATCGACCGGCCCGCCGAGGCGGTGTTCGCCTACCTCGCCGACGGTCGCCACGATCCCGAGTTCAGCCCGCGGGTCCAGGAGATCACCAAGACCCCCGAGGGCCCGACGGCCGTCGGAACGGTCTTCCGGAGCACCGTCAAGGACGCCGGGATGAAGACCGGCCGCGAGTTCCGCATCGTCGGGTACGAACCGCCGGGCCTGATCCGCTGGACGGAGCAGAGCCGGAACATGATCACGGCCGAGGGCGGCTACGACGTCGAGGCCCTGCCCGGCGGCCGCACCCGGGTCCGGATCTTCAACACCCTGCACGGGCACGGCCTCGGCAAGCTGCTGCTTCCCCTGGCCCTGAGCGCGGCCCGCAAGGACGCCCCCGACTTCGGCCGCCGCATCAAGGCGGCCGCGGAGGCCTCCCTCACCCCGTAGGCCTGTCGGGGACGCCGGGCTGCTCCCGTGCCCGGCGCGGGACCGGGTAGGGTCGGCTGATTCGATGATCACGGGGGAACCGCATGCTCAACTCGTCTCTGCGCCGTGCTGTGTTCACGGCCGTCACCCTGGCCGCGCTCGGTGTCTCGTGCACCGCGGCGCCGAAGGCCGCCGAGCCGGCCGGCGGACCGAACGCCGCCGCGAGCGGGCCCGGCGCGTCCGCGAGCGCGTCCGCGTCGCCTCCTCCGTCGTCCGCGTCGGCCCCCGACGGCACCGCGCCCCAGCCCGAGAAGGTCCGCGACGCCTTCGCCGGTCTCCAGGCGACCCTGGACGACTCGTGCACGCCGGGCAACTGCGCCTACTTCCTGGGCCGGGTCCACGACGAACTCCACCGCCTGGACCGGGCGATGAAGGCGGACCCGAAGGGCCCCGGCCACTTCCCGGAGCCCATCGCCCTGATCGGGAAGCTCGACGCGAAGCTCGGCGGCGACCGGTCCTTCGAGAACCTGAAGAAGCACCAGACCACGCTGATCGGGACCCGCGACAAGATCAACACGTGGATGCAGGGCCACCCGGACGACTACCGCTGACGCAGCCGGCGCACCCCGACGCGCCCGGACGGCGGACCCGGCAGGGGCCCGCCGCCCGGAGGGGCTCAGATGTCGATCACCCGGTAGGCGATCGTGTAGACACCGCCGGAGCCCTCCAGCGAGCGGTACTGCACCTCGCCGTTCGCCTCGCTGCCGGTGACCAGGGTCGCGCCCAGCTTGTCGTCCGAGCTGGTCGAGTCGTAGTCCCACAGCGTCAGGGTGCGCGCCTGCTGCTTGCCGAGGACGAGCGCGTCGTTGCCGTTCGCGTCGCCCAGCGGACGCAGGTAACCAGTGCCCATGGTCTGGTACTTGGCGCTTCCGGGCCAGACCTTGACCTGGTTGCCGTTGGCGTCGGTGATCTTGATGTACGCCTCGTCGTGGTCGCCCTCGCTCTGCCGGTGGCAGGTGAGCTCCAGCAGCTCGATGCGGACGTGGTCGACCGGCTCGGCCTGGGCTGCCCCGGCGAAGCCGGTCAGGCTGCCGAGCGCGAGCAGGCCGGCGGCGGCGAAGCGGATCCCGTTGCGGCTCATGGCGTGTTCCCCCTGTGTCGTGTCGCCTCCGGCGACCCCGGTGCGCCGGTCCCCCCGGCACGTCCACCACTGTGCTCCGCCCGGCCGCCCCGGTTCCACGCGCGTTCCGCTGAGTGGAACGCGCGTAGAACCCGGCGCGGGGCGGGAGCGGCGTCCCGCTCAGCGCACCAGGTCCGGCGGGAGTCCGGTCAGGCGTCGGGGGCCGCGGGCGAGGCCCCGGGTGATGGCCGCGGCGGCCTGCCCGACGCCCTGGGCCAGGCGCTCCAGGTGGTGCCCCGCCGGCGCCGGACGCCCCGCCGGGACCAGGGCGGCGAGCGCCGCCACCACCGCTCCGTCGGGAGCGCGTACGGGAAGGGCCGCGCAGCACACCCCCGCCAGTACGTCCTCGCGGTCGAGCACCGGGCCGGGCCGCGAGGGGCCGCGCAGGGCGCGGCCGGCCGCCGTGTCCAGGTGGAAGCCGCTGCCGTTGCGGACCGGCAGCACGGGCTCGAGCGCGCCCGGTACCGAACTCACCGTCAGGGCGAGGTCCTCGTGGAGCACGGTGAGCACCACGCTGGCCCCCGTCGCCGCCCGCAGCCGGTGCAGCGGCAGGCGGGCCGCCGCCCGGAGTCCCGGATGGGGCTGCCAGGCCTGCCCGATCCGGTAGAGCTGCGCCCCCAACCGGTAGCGCGCGCCGTGGCGTTCGACCGCGCCCAGCGCGACCAGCTGGTCGAGCAGCCGGTGCACGGTGGCCTTGGGCACCCCGCAGGCGAGGGCGAGCTCGGTCACCCCCGCCTCGTCGCCCTGCCGGCGCAGGGCCTCCAGCAGGGCGAAGGCCCCTTCGAGCACGCCCCGGCCCCGGGCCGGCGCCGAAGGGCCGGTGGCCGGAGCGGAGTCGGGGTGGGCGTCGGCGTCGGCGTCGGCGCGAGAGCGGACGGGCGTGGCGGTGGCGGCGGTGTCGGAACCTGCCGGCTGGTGTGGTGCGTGCGAGCGCGCGGACACGGACACGAGTCCCCCCGGACTTCTCACCCGGCCGTGGGCCCCCGATGGCACGACCCGGGCACCGCCCATGATGACGCGGACGGTGCCCGGATCGAAGCCCTTCGCGGTGTGCCGCCGGTCAGGCGTACCGGATCAGAAGCGCCCCGGGCCGGCCGGGAACGGCTTCGGCAGCTGCCTGGACGGGCTCGGGGCGAGCCTGCGCTCCGCGTCGGCCGGCGGGTTCTGGCAGGTCACGTCCTGGGCGGGCAGCCGGCCCGTGGACAGGTACGCGTTGACGGTGGGGTTGACGCAGGAAGCGGGATCGACCATGTACACGCCGTGGCCCTCGCCCCCGGCCGCCAGGACCATTCGCGAGCCCTTCAGCGCGCGGTGCAGGCCCTGGCCGCTGGCCAGCGGAGTCTGGGAGTCCCACTCGTTCTGCACGGTCAGGACGTCGGCCCGCTTGTTCATCGGCGTGGCCGCCTCCGCCGGCCGGTTCCAGAAGGCACAGGGCTTGATCGTGGAGGCCATGTCCCCGTACAGCGGGTACCGGGCCTTGTCCTTCGCCGCGTCCCGCGCGTACTGCTCGGTGTAGCGCGGCCACGCGGCCGTGTCCCCGCACACGACGGACCAGAAGACCGCGGTGCCGTTGTCCGCGGCCGGCTCCGGGGTCGACTCCGGAGCCGGTCCCGGAGCGGCGGTCCGGCCGCCGGCGAGCAGCTTCCCGAGGTCCGGGGCCGTCCCGCCCACCGGCGCGGGCCCGCCCTCCGCCGATGCCTTGAGCTGCTGGACGACGGCCGACGCCTGCTCCGGGTAGAAGAACATCGCCCGGGCGGCCCGGATGTCGTCACCCGTCAGCTTCTGCCCCAGGTAGTCGATCGGCTCCCGGTCGGCGCGCGCCACCAGGTCCCAGAACGTCCGGGACACCGCCTGCGGGGTGGCGCCCAGCCCGTACCGGTCGGAGCGCTCCGCCGCCCACCGCGACCACCGCGCGTAGGCGGGTTCGGCCTCCGAGGCCCACACCTGGAACATGCCGCGCCACACCCGCTGCGGGTCCACACCGCTGTCCAGCACGAAGCGGTCGGTGCGCTGCGGGAACATCTGCGAGTACACCGCCCCGAGGTAGGTCCCGTACGAGTAGCCGACGTACGAGATCTTGCGCTCGCCCAGCACCGCGCGGATCGTGTCCATGTCGCGCGCCGTGTTGCGGGTGGTGATGTGCGGGAGCACGTCGCCCGACTTCTCCCGGCACTTGTCGGCGACGCTGCGCGCCCAGGCCACGTCCGCACCGTAGGTCTCGGGGCGGTACGGCCGGTCCAGGACCTGCTCGCCGTCGGTCAGTCCGCAGGTGATCGGGCTGCTCCGGCCCACGCCGCGCGGGTCGAAGCCGATGAGGTCGTACCGGTCCCGCACGTCTTCGGGCATCAGGTCGCGCGCCAGCAGCGGGTCGTAGAGACCGCTGCCGCCCGGGCCGCCGGGGTTGAACAGCATGACGCCGTGCCGCACGGCCTGGTTCGCGGTCTTCACGCGGGATATCGCGAGGTCGATCGTGCGCCCCTCGGGGCGCCGGTAGTCGAGCGGGACCTTCAGGGTGGCGCACTCGAGCGAGGCCGGCTGCTCCGCGTCGCAGCGGTGCCAGACGGGCTGCTGCTGGAGGTACCGGGCCTCCGGCGCAGCGGAGGCCTGCGTCGCGGCCATCATCGGCAGGGTCGTCGCGATGAGGCCGGCGGTTGCGAGCAGCGGTGCGAGGCGTTTACGGCGCACGAGTCGGGTCCCTTGCGTTCGGTGAGATCGCTTACGCGTACACCTTGTTGCACGGACGTGCGCGGGCGAATCATCCGCAAGGGCCGGTCCGTGTGCACCTCACGAAGGAGCCGAAATCCGGACAACTGTCCGACACGCCGCTCGTGTTGTCCGCGGCGGCCGCCGGGACGGCCGCCGTCGCGGGTCGGCCGGTGGTACACGAGGGGCCTGTGGGCGCGCTGTGAGGCACCTGTGAGGCGCCTGTGAGGACTTGGGGTCTCAGTGGTCGCTGTGGGTGGCGCCGGACTCCAGGGAGCCGCCCAGGCGTCCGCGCAGCACGCCGAGGGCGTCCGCCGACTGCGCGGTGACCACCCAGCGATCACCGACCAGGTACAGGCCGCCGTACGTCTGGGCCTCGGTCAGCCAGGAGCGCAGGCCCTGATCGGCGGCGAACGTGGCCATCCGGTAGGGGCCCCGGTCGGTCTCGCAGCCGCCTTGGCGCAGCTCCTCGGCATCGACGCTCACTTGGGGCGAGCATCCGATGGCGGATGCGATCTCCTCCAGGGAGGCGGGGCGGGCTCCGGGGGAGGGGGAGCCGGAGCCGGGACGGGCATCGGAGCGGGGACGGGCATCGGATGCGGCGCCGTCCGCCGTGGCGCTGTGGCCCGCGCCGTGGGCGGAGGCCCGGGCCGAGCCGGCTCCCGCTTCGCGGTGTGCGGCCGAGGCCCCGGCGCACCCGCCGCTCAGGAGGGCGGCGCACACGACGGCGAGGGCGGGGAGCGCACGCCGGGCCCGGTGGACCCGGCGGAGTCGGAACTCTGCTCGGCATCGGCGTCGGCGGTCGGTCCGGGACATGGGCACCTCACTGGCTGATCGGGGAAACGGCCGTGGTGCCCGGGCCGGGGAGGTGCCCGGGCACCACGTGATCGGGGCGGGCGGGTGTCAGCCCGTGACCTTCGCCTTCTTGCCCTTGTCGGTCACGGCGAACCAGAGGCCCTTGTTGTTGTGGCCGGTGATGTCGCCGGGCTTCTTGTCGCCGGTGAACAAATAGACCGGCCAGCAGTCGATCGTCAATTGCTCGCTTCCGTCGGGCCTCTTCACCGAACCGACCAGTTCATTGGCAATTCCGGCAATCTTCGCCTTGTCCACGGGCTCGGCCGGCTTCCAGGTGTCGAGGCAGGCGCCGAGGCAGCCGAATTTCATCGGCCAGGCGCTGTCCTTGTCGAATCGGTAGAGCGTGCGCCCCTGACCGTCCACGAGGATGTTGCCGAGTTCGCGATTGGGCTGGGCCGAGAGTTCGGCGCCCTTGTCGACCGCCTTCTCCTCCTCCTTCGCCTCCTCCGCCGGGGGCGCTTGCCCGCCCGCTCCGGCTTCCGCTCCCGCCCCGGCCGGCTTCCCGCCTGCGACGGCGGGCTTCCCGTCGGCTCCCAGCACGTGCCAGGTGCCGCCGACGCCCTCACCGAGGGTGTCCCCCGTCTTCGTGTCCTTGGCATAGCGGTACACGGGCCATCCGGCCAGCGTCAGCTGCCTGGTGCCGTCGCTCCGGGCGACCGACCCGAGCAGGCCCGCCTCTATGCCCGCGCCGGCCTTCGCGTCGTCCGCCGCGACCGCGGGCCAGACCTTGGCGCAGTCCCCGTCGCAGTTGGACTTGGGCGGCTTGGTCGCGTCCTTGTCGAAGCGGTAGAGCGTCCAGCCCTCGCTGTCGGTGACCGCGGAGCCCAGGCCCGCGACCTCGCGGACCTTGAGCTCCCCGGCCGGACCCGTCTTGGCGGCGCCGCCCGCTCCCGCCGGCTCGTTGCCGTACCCGGCGCCCGCCCCGGCGTCGGCGCCCGCACCCGCGCCCGCCTCCAGCTCGGCCCCGTATCCACCGTTCGAGTCGTAAGCCGAGCCGAGCTGTTTACTGCCGCTCACCGGCTGTACGGCATCCGACTTTCCGGAGGATGTGTCGGCGGCTCCGCATCCCGCGGTCAGCAGCAGTGCTGCGACCGCCGACCCGGCGATAATCCCACGACGCCTTGTGTTCACGATCTCTCCTTCAGTTCCGTTCCGCGTTTTCGTGTTCCGCGTTTTCGTTCCTGCACTCATTGATACGGGTCACGAGTCGGCTGGACTTCACATCAACCGGAATTTGTCAGATCGCGCCAAGAATGAACTCGCAAGGGCGGCGCAGCCGTTCACGGCCTCATTCCTGGATGCGCAGGGCGAGCGCGGGACAGCGCCGTACCGCCCGCAGCGCCTTCTGCCGCAGCTGTCCGGGCACCGGCATCGACGCCTGCGCCGGATAGCCGTCCGCGTCGAGCCGTACGACGTCGGGCAGGATGTCCACGCACAGCCCGTGCCCCTTGCACAGCGTCCAGTCCACGACGAGCCGCTCCGGGCTCTCGTCCTGGGGCAGCGGCAGCGCCCCCAGCACCCGCCGGCCGCATCCGCTGCCGAGGGCGTGGTCGCGGAACTCGTCGGGGAACGCGGAGAGCGCCGAGGCCACGAAGCGCGAGGTGCCGTCCGGATGACTGCACGCGCCGCGGCGCATGACCCCGGCCATCCGGGCCTCCAGCGTTTCGAGCGCCGCCCTGCCGCCTCCCCTGACGGCCTGCTCGAGCACGTCGGCCAGCGCGGGCAGCCCGCGTACGCAGGGTCCGCACTGGCCGGCCGTCTCCTTCGCCATCCAGCGGGTCACCCGGGCCACCTCGCCCGCCGGACAGGTGTCCTCGGGCAGGGGGAGCACCGCGCCCGCCCCCAGCCGCGCCCCCAGGGATTCGAGGGAATCCCGGGAGATCGCCGCGGTGCGGGCCGAGGCGGGGTCCAGCCACTTGCCGTGGTAGCCGCCGACGAGCACGCCCTGGCCGGGATCGGTGCCGCACAGTTCCAGTACGTACGCGAGCGAGGTCCCCGCCGGGACTTCGACGACCGTGGCTCCCGCGACGGTCAGCATGATGGTGCCCGGTTCCGCGGGCAGCCCGACCGTACGGAAGTCCAGCGCGCCCAGCCGGGCGGCGAGGGCCAGTTGGGCGAAGGTCTCGGTGTTCGACAGCAGGGTCGGCACGCCGTTCAGTCCCCGCTCACTGGTCCGCACCTTCTGTCCGGACGGGAGCGTCGGACCGCCGTTCAAGCCGTTGATCATGGCGGTCCCCTCGCCCGTGACGAAGCGTTCGGGGAGTCGCGCCACGCGTACCCGGCGGCCGGAGGGGCCGCGTTCCGCCACGGCCTCCCGTACCGACTGCTCCACGTCGTCCCGGGTGACCGCCACCACGACGTCCTCGGCGTTGAGTGCGGAGGCCGCGAGCAGGGCCCCGTCGATCACCAGGTGCGGGGCGTGCAGCAGCAGGGCCTTGTCCTTGAGGCAACTGGGCTCGCCCTCGCTGCCGTTGACGACGACCGCGGTCCGGCCGTCGCGGGCGCGGGCCGAGCGCATCACGGCGCGCAGCTTGCGGTGGAAGGGGAAGGCGGCCCCGCCGCGCCCCCGGAGGTCGATGTTGTCGGCGAGCTCCACGAGCTCGTCGGGGCGGTAGAGGGGGAGCGAACCGTGCGTGGTCAGGTGCGCGACCCGGTCGAGGCGCGCCACCT
Source organism: Streptomyces sp. NPDC058674 (assembly GCF_042716505.1). Lineage (NCBI taxonomy): Bacteria > Bacillati > Actinomycetota > Actinomycetes > Kitasatosporales > Streptomycetaceae > Streptomyces > Streptomyces sp. NPDC058674. The sequence continues at coordinate 42,055 of NZ_JBHXSC010000013.1, read as the reverse complement.
GGTCGAGGCCGGCCAGCAGCCGGGGGGCGCCCACGCAGCCGAGGCCGGGACGGGCAGAGGTGCTCACATCCACCGCTCTCGGATGGCGAGCCGCTCGCCGGACCGGTTGTCCGCCTCGCCGGTGGCCTGGTTCGGGATGTACGCGACGAGGTACGGCGGGTGCTCGGGCCGGGGCGGCGGAGCGGGCGCCGCCGCGGGGGCGGCGGGGGCCGCGGACCCGCGCTCCGGGTCGTTCCGCCCGGAGGTGCGGGTCCGGAGCCGGGCGGGGACGACGCCCAGGGGGAACGTGGGCAGGGGGCCGGCCCCGCGCATGCGGGTCCGGACGCGCAGGGCGATGAGCGTGGCGACGCCGATGAGGCACAGCGCGTAGCCCGCCGTCACCCATCCGCTCGCGGGGCGTCCCGCCTTGAGCCCGTGCACGAGGGACGCGCCCCAGGCCGGGTACGCGCCGAAGTGCAGGGCGCGCCACCACAGGGAACGCGCCTTGGTGGCGAACACGCTGCGCAGGGCGCCGGACACCGCCACGGACACGAAGAGGTAGCCGGCCAGTGTGCCGAGGCCGACGAGGACGGGCTGCTCCACATCGGTGAAGGGCAGCACCGCCGCGGAGGCGGAGGTCTGCTGCTCCGCGATCTTGACCCAGATGTGCAGGGCCAGGAAGCCCAGGCCCGACACGGCGAGGCCGCGGTGCACCCCCTGGGCCAGCAGCCGGTGGCCCGAACCGAGCAGTACGCGGTCGGTGGCCACCAGTCCCCACAGGACGGTGGAGGTCAGTGAGACGAGCGAGAGCACGCCCGCCCCGAAGTCGAGGAAGTCCCACAGTTGGGTCAGGGCGCCCGCACGGGCCGCGACGAGGAGGGCCGCCAGGGCCGCGCCGACGGCGCAGACCGCTCCGGGGCTGAACCTCCCGGAGGCGGGCAGCAGGGAGGGCCGGCGGACGGCCCGCCTTCCGGCGGCCGGTGCCGCAGCCGCGTGGCGGCTCTTGCGGCGCGCTCTGTGCGAGCGGGGCATATGAGGCTGGGACAGGGGCATCCAGAATCTCCTGTGCGCCTGGGTGCCGAGCACTCCACCGGCGCTCGGCACCCGGGGGTCTTGGTCGGTAGTGCCCGGCAGCGCTGTGAACTCCCGCGCCGGCCGAGGGAGCTTGGGGCCGGAGTGCAGAAGCATCGTGGAGCGTTCCGGTGCGTCCACAGGATTTATCGAAACGTGATAATTTCTCGCACCGCGTCTCCGGCGCATCGAACAACACCGGAAGATTCCCCTCCAGCGGAGGTTCTGACAGGCCGCCGCACCGCCCGCCATCTACGCGCATCCAACGGTAAAAAGAAGGCAAACTCGCGGGACCGTGGATGGCCGGACCCCTCCAGGAGGGAGTACGAGGGCCTCAACTCCCTTGTTAAACACCACTGTTGACAAGGAGTCAACCTCGGAAGGCTTGTTGACCTCCCCATGGACAGGCCTCACCCCGGCACGAACGAGGAAAACGATGTGCGAACTTCTGAACCGCATCTGGTCCCGCCCGAGAGGCGAGTGGACCCGCGTCCTGCGGAGGGAACTCCCCGCGCTGGCCGCCGAGATAGTGGAGGAGCTTCTGCATGGAATTCCGGGATTTTCCACCCTTATCGATGCCAACGACGCCATCGACGATGAAATGCTCAGACAGTGCGTGGAAGAGGCGCTGCTGACGGCCCTGGGCTACCGCGACGTGCAGCCCAGGTCCCCGCACCAGCCGCATCCCCAAATCCCGACCCAGGCAACGGACCGGACCCGGGCCGAGCCCCGGCAGCTCTCCAAGGTGCCCGCGCAGGCCCGCGGCCGGATGGCCGACCGGAAGGACCAGGAGGAGGACCGGCACGACGGCCGCCAGGCCGTCCTGGAACACTCACGGGAACACTCACGTGAGGGCGGCCGTGAACACACCCGCGAGGGCGGCCGTGAACACAGCCGTGAAGACACCCGCGAGGGCGGCCGTGAACACACCCGCGAGGACCGCGAACCCCTCCGTGAGGACGCCTCCGGCGGCGGCCACGCAGCCCGTCCGGAACCGCTCACTGCACACGACCGTGCGCGCCAGGAACTCTTCAGGGCCCTCACCGACGACAGGGAGGCTTCGGAGGGCTCCCTCGTCGAGCTCGCCGAGGCCGCCGGCTGGCCCCTGCCGACCACCGTACGAGCCGTCGCGCTCGCCACTGCGGGCGATACCCAGCAGCTCGCGGGGGTGCTCGACGACGCGCTCGTCGGTACGTTCGCCGGCCGCCCCTGCATGCTCGTCCCCGGCGCCGACACGGAGACCCGGGCCCCGCTGGAAGGTCCGCTGCGCGGCCGGCTCGCGGCGGTCGGCCACGTCGTGCCCGTCCGCGACACCGCCTCCTCGCTGCGCTGGGCGGTGCGCCTGCTCGCCCTGACCCCCAACCGCGGCGGCCCGGAGGTCCGCCCCGTCTTCGTGGACGACCACCTCTCGACGCTGCTGCTGCTCCAGGACGAACCGCTGGCCCACGCCCTGGCCGCCCGGTGGCTGCGCCCGCTGGCCGACCTGACCCCGCGCCAGAGCGAGCGGCTGGAGGTGACGCTGCTCGCCTGGCTGGAGGGCGGTGGAGCACCCGAGGCGGCCAAGGCGCTCAGCGTGCACCCGCAGACCGTGCGCTACCGCATGCGGCAGCTGGAGAAGCTCTTCGGTCCGGGCCTGCGCGATCCCCGCACCCGCTTCGAGCTGGAGATGGCCCTGCGCAGCCGGCGGCTGATGGCCCAGGTGCGCCGTCAGCACTCGCGGCTGGGACGGCGCGCGGCCCGCGTGGTCACGGCCGACTTCCCGCCCCTGGCCGTCGGGCGGATGGCCCGCGTCAACGGCCTCTGATCCCCCGCTCCGCACGCCGGGTCCCCGTACGGTCCGGACGCAGGCGGCAGGAAAGGCACGGCAGGACGGACGCGGCAGGACGGAAACGCGCCAGGGAAGGGAAGCACGAGGAAGGGTACGAAGGAGGGAAACGAAGGAAGGGGCCCCGGCCCGGACCCGCGAAGGCGGTTCCGGGCCGGGGCCCTTGCGGTGGCGGGAGCGGCTCGGCGGCTACCGGGCGTCGCAGAATGCGCCCGAGGCCGCCGCGCGCATGGTCGCGTTCAGGTCCAGCAGCTCCGCGTACGACCGCGCGCAGGACCGGCAGTGCGCCAAGTGGCGGGTGAGGTCACGGGGCCGGTGCGTACCGCCCCTGCGGACCGCCGCGCCGAGCATGCCGCTGTAGTGGCGGCACGGACCGCCGGCCGCGGCGTCCACGTGGGCGCGCAGATAGGCCTCCCGCAGCCCCTCGCGGGCGCGGAAGGCCAGGGAGGTCACCGCGCTCGGGGTGATCCCCAGCAGCTCGGCGACCTGGTGCGGCGGCGCCCCCTCCACGAGCGTGTGCCACAGGACGGCCCGCCAGCGTTCGGGCAGGGCGGCGAAGGAACGTGCGACGAGCCGGCGGTCCTCGCCCGCCACCCACTGCTGCTGCGGATCGCCGCCGACCGGGCCGGGCTGCCACCAGGTGTCGAAGTCCGGGGTCAGCAGGGTGCGCACGGCGCCGTCCTGCCACTGCATGGCCGTGTGGCGGACGACCGACATCAGGTACCCGCGCCACGGGCCCCGCGGCCCGGCGCCCGCCCGGACCGCCTGGAACGTGCGCAGGAAGGCCTCCGAGACCAGGTCCTCCGCGTCCTGCGGGGTGCGGCAGCACGTACGGGCGTACGCGAGGACGGCCTGCCGGTGGCGCCGGTAGAGGAGGGCGCAGACCGCCTGGTCCGCCCCGCCCGCGCCGTAACCGCGCCGCAGCAGGCGGGTCAGTTCCGCGTCGGAGGGCGGGAGCGCCCCGGCCCCGCTCGGGGACCGGGGGCCGTCCGTGGAGTCACGGGAGGCTGACATGCCACTCCTCGGGGGTCGGGAACCGGCCGGGCGCGGCACGCGGGGTGACGCGGGGCCGCGGGGGTGACGAGGGGGACGCGGTGTCGGCCCGAAGTCGGCTTCGGGCCGACACCTTCCCGGACCGGGCGCGGGGGTGGGAGAGGAGGAGCGCCCGGCCTGGGAGCAGGGGATGCCTGCCGAGCGGCGTCAGCGGCAGGTGCGCCCGCTGTTGATGCAGCCCACCGCCTTGGACATCAGGTTGTCCGTCATCACGTTGATGAAGTCGTTGTGGTCGGTCACCGGCTTGTGCAGCTGTTCGGGGAAGCTGTCGACGGCGAACCGGGCGCCGGGTGCGATGCCGTAGGTGATGCGCTGCACCAGCTGCGGAATGGCGCTGAACCCCTGCGGGCAGCGTCCGGCCTTGTCCGGGAAGGCCACGTGGGTGCGGTGGTTGGCGCTGTCGATGTTCCGTCCGTCCCAGCAGCTCTGGAAGGTGAAGGTGCGGACCACGTCGGAGCCCTTGGGGCAGATCGGGTACTTGTCCTTCAGCTGGCGGTTCTCGAAACCGGTGCAGCTCCAGGATGCGTTGGCGTTGGCGGTGCCGTTGGTCAGGGCCTTGGCGTCACCGGTGATGATGCGCAGGAACCGGGGCATGGCCTTGACCTGGCCGACCGGGCTCCCCTTGAAGCTGATCGTCACCTGCTTCGGCTGGAGGATCGTGCCGACGTTGCCGTCCTGGCCGCCGCCGGGGGCCTTGGCGTCCCGCTCGGTCTTGCCGTCGCGCAGCCGCAGCACGGGCCAGAAGTAGCTGGACTGGTCACCGTTGCTGCAGGTGGTGCCGGACGCGGCGAGACTGTCGTTGGTGGAGAAGGCGTCGGTGGTCTTGTTGCCCACGTAGTCGTGCATGTGGTGGGCGCCGTTGGAGACACCGGGGGCGACGATCACGTTGTCCGGGTTGAAGTGCTTGTTCTCGTTGCGTCCGCAGCTGGAGGAGAAGGAGCCCTTGGAGGCGCCGCTCAGGGCCTGGGGGTTGCGCACGTTCGGCCGTACCTTGTCGATGTTGACGAAGTCGCTCTTCGCCGGGCCGCCCTTCTGTCCGACGTTGCGGGCGGCGCTCGCGTCGACCGCGGCGTTCGCGTCCGCGCTCTCCTGCTTCATCTCGCAGCCGCTCAGGGCCTTGAGGTCCTCGGGCTTCTGGCCGGCGTCCCCGATCGCCTGGTTCACCTTGTCGATCGTCTTGCCGCGCTTGTCGCGCAGCTCCCCGAGGAGGGCGTCGCCCTTCGCCTGGCCCGCGGCGAGCCGCTGGTACGCGTCGGCCACCTGGGCGTCGAGCTCGGCGAGGTTCTCGCCCACCTGGGCCTTGGCCTGGTCGGGCACCGCGGTGAGCTTGTCGCCCACGTCAGGACAGTCGATGGTGGCCGTCGTCCGTCCCTGACGGTTGCCCTCCTGCCCCGCGGAGGCGTTGCCGGCGACGACGGCGACTCCGCCGCCGCCCAGCACCAGGGCGGAGACCACGGCGAGCAGTTTGTTCGACACCCTGGGGCGTTTGTGGCCCTTTTGACTCATGGGATCACTTCACTTCGTCGGTCGGACATCGGAGGAAACGGCGTGTGCGCCCAGGCGGTGGGCGACGGGCCGGGGGGAGGAGGGGGTGGACGGGGAGCCCAGCAGGGCGGCGGGCCGCGGGGCAGGGGGAGGCGGAGCGTCGGACAGCGAGTCGAAGTCGACGAGCCCGCTCTCCTCCAGCACCGTGATGTGGTCCAGGACGGTGGCGTTCGCGGACGTCGCGAGAGCGCGGACCATCGAGTTGCGGGTCTGGGACCGGATGCCCGCCAGGAGCGCGAAGACCTTGCCGTGGGCCCGGCGCAGCAGCTGCACGAACAGCCGCTCGTATGGTTCGCCCGGCTGGGCGCGGGTCAACTGGCCGAGCCAGTCCTGCTGTTGGGCCGACGGCTGGTTGGGGAGGTCGACTCCGAGCGCCGCACCGACCTGGATGACCTGCCGGTCCAGCTCGGTGTGGCCGTCGACGAGGTGATCGCCGGCGGTGCGTATGGAGGGCCGCGTACCGCGCTGCTGCGCCTGCCGTCCCGCGGGCAGCTCCCACAGGCCCGCCAGGCGCACCTTGCGTACGAAGTCGCGGTCCGCGGGGGTGAGCGGGCCGTACGCCGTGCTCATGATCCCGGCGCCGTCGTCGTCGCCGACCGGGCCCGCCGCGGCGGCCGTGGCCCGGCCGCCGAACTTGTCCACCGGGATCAGCAGCGCGATCAGCGTGAGGACCAGGGCGCTGATGACGACGCCGCTCCCGATCGTGTATCTCGTGGCCACCGAAAGACCGCTGGCGGATCGCCGCCGGAATGACAGCACAGTGCCTCCTTGCTCCGTGGGCCGGGAGGGGTGCGGGGGTTGGAGGTTCCGCACGGACCGTGCGGTGCACACCCGCATTCCCGGGGTGCCACGGGACGCTAGTGCCGTTTGTGGTGCCGCCGCTGTCGGACCATCACCATTGGATAAACATCCGGGCAACCACCCGGAAGGGTGGTACCTTGCCGCGTTCCCCCGCGCAGATGCACGGCGCCCGTGCTGACCGTCGCCGGTGGGCGAAGGCTGTCCGTACGTCAGTCGACACCCGGCGGGCGGTGCTTGCGGAACGTACGCCGGTAGACGTCCGGGGGCGCGCCGAGGACGCGGTGGAAGTGCCGGCGCAAGGTGGCCGTCTGCCGTCATCGGAGGGCCTCGGCCGCTGCCCGGCGGACGCCGCGCGCACCCGACCACCCACCACTGCATGAAGCCACTTCAGGAGCGGGCGATGGACAACGAGATCCAGCTGATCAGTGACGGTGACGGACTGGCGGTCATCGGGAATCCGACGGAGGTCGACCGCTTCCTCGTCTCGGAGGGACTGACGTCGAAGGACCTCGGACTGCAACGCTTCACGTCCGCCCTCGGCGCCGGGGCCGCAGTCGCGCAGGCGGGTTCGGAGGTCGCCGCCGACTCCGGGCGCTGGGTGAAGCTGACTCCGGAGTCGGTACGGCTGGTGAAGAAGTACGGGCTGAGGGAAAGCTCGAAGACGGGTCTCAGCACGGGTGTGGTGAAGGGGCAGAAGGGCCAGATCAGGGGATTCGTGGAGATCGCGAAGGCTCCCCGATCGCTTCTGGCGAACCCGGCGGTTCTCGCCAGTGCCGCGAAGCTCATGTCGCAGGTTGCGATGCAGCAGACCATGGACGAGATCACCGACTATCTCGCCACGATCGACGCGAAGGTCGACGACGTGTTGCGCGCCCAGAAGGACACGGTGCTGGCCCGCATGGTGGGAGTCGGCTTCGTCATCGACGAGACCATGACCATCCGAGAGAAGAGGGGCAGGGTCGACGAGGTCACGTGGTCGAGGGTGCAGGCCGCGCCGACGGCGATCGCGGAGACCCAGGTGTACGCATTGCGTCAACTGGACGCCATCGCGGAGAAGATGGAGCGCCAGACCAAGATCGGCGATCTCGCCGCGACGGCCAAGGAGGCCGAGTCCGCGGTCCGGGAGTGGCTCGCCGTTCTGGCTCGCTGCTTCCAACTGCAGGACGCGATGGCCGTGCTCGAACTCGACCGGGTGCTGGACGCGTCCCCTGAGGAGTTGGACGGGCACCGCCTCGGCCTGAAGGCCGCCCGGCAGGACCGGCTGGAACTCATCTCGCGGAGCACCGAGCGCCTGGTGGCCCGGATGAATGCCGTCGCCGGCACGGCCAACGCGAAGGTGCTGCTCCACCCGGCCAAGTCCCCGGCGGTGGTCCAGTCGGGCAACCATGTCGCGACCGGTGTCCATGACTTCCACGAGCGGCTCGGGATCGAGTCCGGGCGCCGGTCATCGGAGGCGAGACGGTGGGTGGAGGCGGCCACGGAGGTGCGGGACAAGGCGCTCGAGACAGGCGCGAAGGGCGTCGATGCCGCCAGGAACCTCGGAAGCGAGACCCTCGACCGGGCCAGCTCGGTCAAGGGCAGGCTCTCCAGCGGCATCGCCGAGCGAGCGCGCCGTCGGCGCGGGAACGACCGCGGGAACGAAGAGGAAGCGACGAGCAGGGCCGAGTGAGCGGCCGCAGCGAGCGGTGCCGCATGGACCTGGCTGTCGTCGTCGCGTCACCCACGGCGCGGCCCCTCCCGGGGCTCAGGTGCGCGGCCTTGTGCGGGTCTCATCCTGCCTCGACCGGGACCTCCTTCGCGGCCCTGGCTCAGCGCACCCGATCAGCGCCACGCAGTCGTCGAGACGACCGCGTCAGTGGTCCAGCCGGACCGGCATCAGGAGTGAGAAGGCGTCCTCGTCGTCGGGGCGGCGGATCGCGAGCGGTGCCGTGGGCGCGCCCAGCTCCAGGATCAGCTCGTCCCGGGCTCCGGCGGCGAGCGCGTGCAGCAGGAACTCGCGGTTGACGGCCACGTTGTCCCGGTCGTCGTCGGTGTCGTCACACACGAGCACGGACCCGTTCTCCGTCACCCGGAGCACGCTGAGGTCGCAGGGCTCACCGTCCTGCTCGCGCGTCTCGCTCCTACGGACCGGACCGGTCTCCAGCGCCTGACAAAAAGCCACCGTGTCGACGCGGGCCCGGCGGCCGACAGGGAGGTTGACGAGGCGACGGTAGTCGGGGAACTCGTGGCCCAGGCTCTGACCGGATGTCTGCCGGTCGCCGGCCTCCAGCGTGACGCGGTCGCCGTCCAGGGCGAGTTGGACCGGCTCACCGCTGGTCAACAGCGCCCGCATCGCGTCGACGAGCGGGAGGGGCACGACGACCTGCGTCCGAGCCCCGCCGTGCCCGGTCGCCTGGGCTCGCGCGACGGCCAACCGGTATCGGTCGGTGGCCACCAGGTGGAGTCCCTCCCCCTCGATGTCGAACAGGATTCCGCCGAGCATCGGCAACTCCCCGTCAGTACGGGCAGCGAAACGGACCGCGTCCAACGCGGCGGCCAACGTCGGCGCGGGGACGGTCAACCGGGCGGTGGCGGTGTGGAGCGAGGTCATGGGGTCTGTCTCCCTGTGGTCGAGTAGAGCTCGGAGTGTGGAGAACTCGCCACGGGCATCGGACAGCCCCAGCTCGAGACGGCGCAGGTGCGCCTGAAGCAGACCGCGCACCAAGTCGGTGTCCGCACTGGCCCAGCCGGCCAGCACGAGCCGGATGTCTGCCAGCGGCATGCCCGCCCGGCGCAGCCGGGCCAGCAAGAGGGCCTCTTCCCTCTGTACGGGCTCGTACCAGCGGTAGCCGCTGACCGGGTCCACCCAGGCGGGGACCAGCACACCGGCACGGTCGTAGAACCGCAGCGCGCTCACGCTCAGTCCGCTGTCTCGGGCCATCTCCCCGATGCTGCGCATCTCGTTCTCCACACCCGGAACTCTGAGCCCTCGACAAGGTCGAGGGTCAACCTCTGCCACGGCCCGCATCCGTCCCGTGGCCGCCCCGGTCCCGTCCGGCCCACGAAGTACCGGTCGGCCGGTCCGTGTGAGCCCTGAAACATCCGGGGAGAGCTGACCGGACAGGTGAATCGCTGTACGCTCCCAAGACCGCCCTTGACCTGCAGGAAGCAGGCAGGGAGCAGACATTCCGGGAGTATCTCCATGCTTCGTACCATGTTCAAGTCCAAGATCCACCGGGCCACGGTCACCCAGGCCGACCTGCACTACGTCGGATCGGTGACCGTCGACGCCGACCTGCTGGACGCCGCGGACCTGCTGCCGGGGGAGCTCGTCCACATCGTCGACATCACCAACGGCGCCCGGCTGGAGACCTACACCATCGCCGGGGAGCGCGGGTCCGGCGTCATCGGCATCAACGGCGCCGCCGCGCACCTCGTGCACCCCGGGGACCTCGTCATCCTCATCAGCTACGCGCAGGTCGAGGACGCGGAGGCGCGGGTGCTGGAGCCCCGCGTCGTGCACGTCGACGGTGACAACCGGATCATCGAACTGGGAGCGGACCCGTCCGCCCCGGTGCCGGGTACGGATCAGCAGCGCAGCCCGCACGCAGTGGCTGTCTGAGGGGAGACGGAGACCATGGCGGGCACGACGTCGATCGGCCCCGACCGGGCGACCGTGGCACCCGCCGAGGTCGTGGCGGCGGCCGGGGCCCAGCCGGCCGCCGCCCCCCGACCCGTGGTGACCGGACCCGGACCCGGTCCCGGCCTGGTCCTGCTGCACACGTCACCGGCGCACGTCCCGGTGTTCGACGCGCTGCGGGACCGGAACCACCCGCGGGCCGCGCTCCGGCACCTGGTGGTACCCGAGCTGCTGGACCGGGCCCGGGCGCAGGGGCCCGAGTCGGTGGCCGAGGACCTGCTGGCGCTGCTCGCCGAGGCCGCGCCGGGGGCCGCCCTCGTCACCTGCTCGACGATCGGCGCGACGGCGGAGGCGTTGGCCCCGGCGCTCGGGTTCCCCGTGCTGCGCGTGGACCGGCCGATGGCGGCCGCGGCCGTGCGCGCCGGAGCCCGGATCGCGGTACTGGCCACCGTGGAGTCGACGTTCGAGCCGACCGGGGCCCTGTTGGCCGAGGAGGCCGGCGCCCGCGCGGTCTCGGTCCGTACCCACCTGGTCGCCGGAGCCTGGGAGCGCTTCGAGGCGGGGGACACCGCCGGCTACCTCGCACGGGTGGCGGCGGCGGCCGACGCCGTGACCGGTGCCGACGTCATCGTCCTGGCCCAGGCCTCGATGGCCGGCGCGGAGGCCCTCACCCGGACCGGGACGCCCGTGCTGTCCAGCCCTGCCCCGGGTCTCGCCGCCGCGCTGCGGATCGGCGTGCCCGGCCCTCACCTCGGGTGACCGCGGCATTCGATGATCTTTCGATTGTCGTACGCGTGCTCCGGGGCTGGGCCGACCGGGCTGTCGCAAGGGGCGGCGCGCGGGGCGCTGCCGTCGCCGCAGCGCGTACCCGAGCGGTTCGGGGGAAGGTGGGACACATGGTGCGAGAAACAGTGGAGATGCAGCAGACACAGCCCCCCGGCCCGGGTCCCGACCCGCAGCCCCCCGCCCCGGGGCCGGGCCCCGGGCCCGACCCGCAGCCGCCCGTTCCGGGTCCCGGGCCGACGCCGGGGCCGAACCCGTTCCCGGACCCCGAGCCCGTCCCGCGTCCGGCCCCGCCGGTCCCCGGCCCGGTGCCCGAGCCGGACCCGATCCCGGCGCCGCCCGGCCCCGCGCCGATTCCGCAGCCCGGCCCGCTGAGCTGAGCTGAGCCCGTCCGAGCCGAAGCCGCAGGGCTGGGCCCGCCCGAGCCGAAGCCGCCGAGACGAGGCCGGCGCCCGAGCCCCGGGCTCGGGCGCCGGGCGCCGGCCTCGGCGCCGCCGGATCAGTCCGTGCGGACCTCCGAGCGGTCGCCGCTCCAGAGGGTGTGGAACGAGCCCTCGCGGTCCGTACGCCGGTAGGTGTGCGCCCCGAAGAAGTCCCGCTGCCCCTGGGTGAGCGCCGCGGGCAGCCGCTCCGCGCGCAGCGCGTCGTAGTACGCCAGTGACGCGGAGAAGGCGGGCACCGGGATGCCCTGGCGCACCGCCGCCACGACGACCGAGCGCCACCCCTCCTGGGCCGCCCCGATCTCCGCGGCGAAGTCCGCGTCCGCCAGCAGGCTGGGCGGGGCGGGCTGCGCCCCGTACGCGGCCAGGATGCGGTCCAGGAACGAGGCCCGGATGATGCAGCCGCCGCGCCACAGCGAGGCCACCGCGCCGAGGTCCACGTCCCACCCGTACTCCTGGCTGCCGGCCTGGATCTGGTGGAAGCCCTGGGTGTACGAGACGATCTTCGAGGCGTAGAGCGCCTCCTCCACCTGCGCGGCGAAGGCGTCCGCCTCCTCCGCGCGGAGCGCGGCGGCCGTCGGGCCTCCCAGGCCGCGCGCGGCCTCGCGCAGGTCGGCGTGGCCCGAGACGGCGCGGGCGAAGACCGCCTCGGCGATCCCCGAGACGGGCACGCCGAGGTCGAGCGCGATCTGCACGGTCCAGCGGCCGGTCCCCTTCTGCTCGGCGGCGTCGGCCACGACGTCGACGAACGGGCCGCCGGTCGCGGCGTCCGTGTGGGCGAGCACCTCTGCCGTGATCTCGATCAGGTAGGAGTCCAGCCGTCCCCGGTTCCAGTCCCGGAAGGTCTCCGCGATCTTCGCGGGGGAGTAGCCGGCCACCTCGCGCAGCAGGTGGTAGGCCTCGGCGATCAGCTGCATGTCGGCGTACTCGATGCCGTTGTGCACCATCTTGACGAAGTGTCCGGCGCCGTCGGGCCCCATGTGGGAGGTGCACGGCGTACCGTCGGCGGCCTTCGCGGCGATCTTCTCCAGGAGCGGGCCGAGGGACTCGTACGACTCCTTCGAGCCGCCCGGCATGATGCTCGGGCCGAGCAGCGCGCCCTCCTCGCCGCCGGAGATGCCCACGCCCACGAAATGGATCCCCCGCTCGCGCAGTTCCCTCTCGCGGCGGCGGGTGTCCTCGAAGTGCGCGTTGCCGCCGTCGATGATGACGTCCCCCTCCTCCAGGAGCGGGGCGAACTCGCGGATGACGGCGTCCGTCGGCTCGCCGGCCTTCACCATCACGATGAGGCGCCGGGGGCGCTCCAGGGCGTCGACGAACTCCTTCGCCGACCCGGCCGCCACGAAGTCGCCCTCGTGTCCGAATTCCTCCACCAGGGCCGTGGTCTTCGCGGTGGTGCGGTTGTGGACGGCGACGGTGAATCCGTTGCGGGCGAAGTTGCGGGCCAGGTTGCTCCCCATGACCGCGAGTCCGGTGACGCCGATCTGGGCTGTGCTGGTGCTCATGAATGCGCTCCTGCGTGCTTCGATGTGCGGGGAGCACCGACGCTACATCGACACCCGTCCTCAGAGATCGCTCATCGGTCGACACCCGGTCAATTGCCTTGCCCGTACGCCTGGTTGCGCCCCTTGTCATGACCCGATCGCGGCGTTAGGTTGTGCCGTTCCTGATGTCTTCAATGGGGGCTCCCATGCGCGTACGGGGCCGGCACCGCCGGTATCAGCCGAGCAGCATCAACCGGGCTTCGCTCGCCGTCACCGCCGGCGGCGCCGGGATAGCGCTCCCTCTCATCGGTGCCGGAGCCGCCCACGCGGCCTCCGTGGACACCTGGAGCAAGGTCGCCGCCTGCGAGTCGACCGGCAACTGGCACATCAACACGGGCAACGGCTACTACGGCGGCCTCCAGTTCAGCCAGAGCACCTGGCGGGCCTTCGGGGGCACCGCCTACGCCGCCCGCGCCGACCTGGCGACCAGGGCTCAGCAGATCGCGGTCGCCGAGAAGGTGCTCAAGGGCCAGGGCCCGCAGGCCTGGCCGCAGTGCGGCAAGTCGGCCGGGTTGAGCCGCAGCGGGCCCGCGCCGGCCGCCGCGCCGCAGAAGCAGAGCCAGGCCCAGAGCCAGACCCAGACCCAGCAGGCGCAGCCCCGGAAGCAGGCGCAGCCACAGGGGGGCCAGGGGGAGGGCGTGAAGGCCCCGGCCCAGCAGGCCCAGGCGTCCCAGGCCCCGGCGCAGGGGAGTTCGGTGGCCGGTCCGGCAGGGACGCCGGTCGCGGCGAACCCGTACGTCGTGGCCCCGGGCGACTCCCTCTCGGCGATCGCCGTCCGGCAGCAGGTCGAGGGCGGCTGGCAGGCCCTGTACGCGACCAACCGGGCCACCGTCGGCGCCGACCCGGACGTGATCTTCCCGGGGCAGCGGCTCACCCTGCGGATGACGGCCGCGCCGCCGCCCGCTCAGAACCCCGAGAAGCCCCCGCGGACGGCCGAGCCGGTCAAGCCCGTGGAGCCCGCGGCGCAGAAGCCCGCCGCCAAGCCGGCCGCGAAGCCGGTCGAGAAGCCGGCCGCGAAGCCCGTCCAGCGGCAGGCCGAGAAGCCCGCCGCCAAGCCCGCCGCCAAGCCCGTCGAGAAGCCCGCGGCGAAGCCCGCCTCAGCGCCCGAGCAGCCGGCCGCGGGGGGCTACTCCGCGCCCGTCGACGCCGGCCTCGGCACCGCCTACCGCGCGGCCGGCTCCTCCTGGTCCAGCGGCTACCACACCGGGGTCGACTTCCCGGTGTCCACCGGTACCGCCGTCAAGTCGGTCGGCCCGGGCCAGGTCGTCTCCGCCGGATGGGCCGGGGCGTACGGCTACCAGATCGTGATCCGGCACTCGGACGGCCGCTACTCCCAGTACGCCCACCTGTCGGCGCTCGGCGTCAAGGCGGGCCAGCAGGTGTCCGGCGGCCAGCGGATCGGGCGTTCCGGCTCCACCGGCAACAGCAGCGGCCCCCACCTCCACTTCGAGATGCGCTCGGGTCCGGGCTACGGCTCCGACATCGACCCGCTGAGGTACCTCCGGAGCCACGGGGTCCGCATCTGACCCCCGTACGTGCGGCGGTACGGCCGTGAGCATGAGCAGGCCGGCCGCGGCCAGCAGGGAGCTGCCGGCCGCGGCGGCCGTGCCGGCGGCCCCGTACCGGAAGCCCTCGCCGAAGAGGGTCAGCCCGACCGTCGCCGCGACCACCGGGTTGACGACGGTCAGCGTGGCCAGGGGGGCGGCCAGTCCGGCGCCCCGGTAGGCGGCCTGCGACAGCAGCAGCCCGCCGCCCGCGAGGACGGCGATCGCGGTGAGGTCGGGCCACCGCGCACCGAGGGCGTCGGGGGTGAAGGCCTCGGCCACCGCCTTCGTGAACACCGAGGCCATGCCGAAGGCCGTACCGGCCGCCGCGGCCAGCAGCACACCGCGCGCCACCGCCCGGTGCGTCCGGTGCGCGGCCAGGAAGAGCACCGCCACCGCGCCCCCGGTCACCACGAGGAGCAGCTCGCCCTCGCCGCCCGCCGGCCGGGAGCCGGACACCGGCCCGTCCCCGCCGGTCAGGGCCAGCAACCCGGCCAGGCCCGCGGTGGCCAGCACCGCCCCGCGCCAGGCCGCGGCACCCGCCCGGCGCCGGACGAAGACGGCCGCCAGCGGCAGGGCGAAGACGAGGGTGAGCGCGCCCAGCGGCTGGACCAGGCTGAGCGGGCCGTACGCGAGCGCCAGCACGTGCAGCAGCGCGCCGAAGCCGTTGAGCCCCACCGCCACCCACCAGCCGCCGCGGCGCAGCGGCGCGTAGAGGCGCTCCGGCGTGGTCGCCGCGACCCGTTCCTGGACGACCGCGCCGCCCGCGTAGGCGAGCGCCGACACGAGGCAGAGCACGACCGACAGCGCCAGTGCACCCATGCAGTCCACAATGCCCGACCCGGCCGTGCTATTCCTCACGCCACAGGGGGTCACGGACCGTACTCCCGGCGTAGTACGGGAGTACGGGAGCAGGGGCCCGCGCGGGTCGGGAAGCGGCCCGAACCGTAGCGGGGCGCTCGCGGTGCGTGAGGCGTGCGGAGCGGGTTTGGTCCCGGGCGCGTGGCATCCGTACAGTCTCCCTTTTGGGGACTTCCGCAGCAGGCGGATGCGGACGAGTGGGCAAGGAACTGCAGCGGCCATGACGGTGACCGAAGACAACCACGCATACGGGCCGGGCATCGACCCCGATCGCCTGGCTCTCTGCCTCAGCGTGCTCGACGAGCTGGACAAGCTCGACGTCGACCACCCCGACGCGGTCACCGTACGCCGCGCCACCGCGGGCCTGTACCGCACGGTCAAGCAGCGCCGCCGCCAGGACCGCCGGGCCGCGAAGACCGCCAACGACAAGGCCGTCACCGAGGCGACCGCGACCGGTTCCGCCGAGCGCATCGACGACGAGACCCAGGGCAACGCCCTGACCGCCGCCGCCAAGGGCCCGATCGCCGGGATACTCCAGCGCCCGCGCTCCTGCTACGTCTGCAAGACCCGCTACGTCGAGGTCGACGCCTTCTACCACCAGCTCTGCCAGGACTGCGCCGCCTTCAACCACGCGCGCCGCGACGCCCGGACCGACCTGACCGGGCGCCGCGCCCTGCTCACCGGCGGCCGCGCCAAGATCGGCATGTACATCGCGCTGCGGCTGCTGCGCGACGGCGCGCACACCACCATCACCACCCGTTTCCCGTCCGACGCGATCCGCCGTTTCAAGGCGATGCCGGACAGCTCCGAGTGGCTGCACCGCCTGAAGATCGTCGGTATCGACCTGCGCGACCCGGCCCAGGTCGTGGCGCTGGCCGACTCCGTCGCCGCCGAGGGCCCGCTCGACATCCTGATCAACAACGCGGCGCAGACCGTACGCCGCTCCCCGGGTGCCTACAGCGAGCTCGTCGCCGCCGAGAACGCACCGCTCCCGGCCGGCGAGCTGCCCGCGTCCGAGGTCATCGGCACCTTCGGCAGCGGTACCGTCGACCGGGTCGCCGCCCTGCCCACCGGCAAGGGGGAGAAGCTGAGCGCCCAGGACATCACCGAGCTGGCCCTGGTCTCCGGCTCCGCCTCGCTGGAGCGGATCGCGGCCGGTACCGCCATCGACGCCGGCGGCCTGGTCCCGGACCTGCACGACACCAACAGCTGGATCCAGACGGTGTCCGAGGTGGACCCGATCGAGCTCCTCGAAGTACAGCTCTGCAACTCCACCGCGCCGTTCATCCTGATCAGCAAGCTCCGCCCGGCGATGGCCGCCGCCGAGGCCGGCCGCCGGTACGTGGTCAACGTCTCCGCGATGGAGGGCGTCTTCAGCCGCGGCTACAAGGGCGCGGGACACCCGCACACCAACATGGCCAAGGCCGCGCTGAACATGCTGACGCGCACCAGCGCGCAGGAGATGTTCCAGAAGGACCGGATCCTGATGACGGCCGTCGACACCGGCTGGATCACGGACGAGCGTCCGCACCCGGACAAGATGCGCCTGGCCGAGGAGGGCTTCCACGCCCCGCTCGACCTGGTCGACGGCGCCGCCCGGGTCTACGACCCGATCGTCCGCGGCGAGGCAGGCGAGGACCTGTTCGGCGTCTTCCTCAAGGACTACGCCCCCGCGAACTGGTAGGACCCGGTCCCGCCCCGCGCGTCCGATCGCCCCCCTCGGCCTGCCGAGGGGGGCGATCGCGTTCCCGCTCCTCCTGCACCCCGGTCGTGGGGCTCGCCGCTGCCCACGCCTCCCGCGCCGGGCCCGTGCTCACCCGGACGGAGCAAGAGGTCCAGACCATGGATCACGCCTTTGACCTGCCGTTCTTCGGGGAGAGGCCGCGATCCGCGCAGCGGCGCCGCCGCGCGGAGCGCATGCTCGACCTGACGAGCCGGGTCCCCGCCGCGGCAGGCGTGCAGGAGGTCCACCAGCTCCTGCACGGTTGTGACGCAAGGCCTTTGGGACTCCGGAACCCCGGACCGGGCCATCGCCGCTCCCCCCGTCGCTCCGCAGGAACCCGGCGTAGAGCAGGCCACCCGCCACGGGCTGTCGGCCCGCGGCGTGCCGGACTCGGAGCGGCGACACGAGGAAGGAGCGGATTTTGCCTTTCCATCGAGCGGGGGTCCGCTCATATGTGTACTCTGAGGGGCATCAAGTCGGCCCCCACCCGGGCCGCGCTCCACCAAGGCGCCACCGCGTCCGGAAACCCTTTAT
Source organism: Streptomyces sp. NPDC058674 (assembly GCF_042716505.1). Taxonomy (NCBI): domain Bacteria; kingdom Bacillati; phylum Actinomycetota; class Actinomycetes; order Kitasatosporales; family Streptomycetaceae; genus Streptomyces; species Streptomyces sp. NPDC058674. Next base: position 24,733 of record NZ_JBHXSC010000013.1, on the reverse strand, counting down.
CCCTTGCCCGGCGTGCGGTCAGCCTGCCGGGTCACGCGACACAAGGAGTGCGCGGTGACTGAAACGACGCAGCCCGAACCGATGGTCCTGGAGCGAACGGGGTGGCGGTCCACCACCCGGAGCGATGAGCTCGGCAGCCTGGAGGTCTGGGCACTGTCCGCCCCGATCCGGCTCGCCGGGTACGAGGACGACCCGGCGGAGTCGCACATCCTGCGCGGCATCGACTAGTCCGGAGCGAAAAGCAGTCCGGATCGCAAACACGAGCGAACGCCCCCCGCGCGAAACGGTGTCGGGGGGCGCCGCCCTGTCCCGGCCCGTCCGGGAGCCCGCCGGCTGGCCCCGTCGGCCGGCCGCGCTGCGGACAGGCCGGGCACGGGGGCGAGTTCCCGCATCGCGTACGCCGTGAGCGTCATCGCTGTCGGCGATCACCGCTTCCGCCGCGTCCGTCCCCCCGGGCAGGCTGGGGGCATGAAACTGCTGATGCTGGGCGGGACCGAATTCGTCGGACGGGCCGTCACCGAGGACGCCCTCGACCGGGGCTGGGAGGTGACCGTCTTCCACCGCGGACACCACGCGCCCCCGCCGGGCGCCACCGCCCTACACGGGGACCGCACCGCCCCCGGCGGCCTGGACGCGCTGGCCGAGGGGGAGTGGGACCTCGTCGTCGACACCTGGGGCGGCGCCCCCACCGCCGTCCGCGACAGCGCCCGGCTGCTGCGCGAGCGCGCGGGCCGCTACTCCTACGTCTCCAGCCGCTCCGTCTACGCCTACCCCGCCCCGGCCGGGCTCGATGAGAATGGCCCGCTGGTGGAGGGTTCGCCCGACGCGGAGGCCACCGCATACGCCGAGGACAAGCGCGGCGCCGAACTCGCCGCCGTCGACGCCTTCGGCGACCGCGCGCTCCTGGTGCGCGCGGGGCTGATCCTCGGCCCGTATGAGAACGTCGGCCGGCTGCCGTGGTGGCTCAACCGCACCGCCCGGGGCGGCCCCGTGCTCGCTCCGGGGCCCCACGCGCTCCCGATCCGCTACATCGACGTGCGCGACCTCGCGCGCTGGACCCTCGACGCCTCGGCCGCCGGCCTCGGCGGTGCGTACAACCTGCTCTGCCCGGCCGGGCACGCCACGATGGGCCGCCTGCTCGACGCGTGCGCCGCCACCACCGGCGGCCGCGCCGAACTGCGCTGGACCGACCCGCAGCTCATCGAGGAGGCCGGGGTCCAGCCCTGGACCGAGCTCCCGGTCTGGGTGCCGCAGGGCGAGGCGCACGCCTTCATGCACGGCGGGGACGTGTCGAAGGCCGTGGCCGCAGGACTCGCGTGCCGTCCGGTCGAGGAGACCGTGGCCGACACCTGGGCCTGGCTCCGGACGCTCGACGGAGCTCCCCCGCAGCGCCCCGACCGCCCCGCGCCGGGCCTCGCGGCCGACCGGGAGGCCGCGCTACTCGGCCTCTGACGCCGGGGCGTCCGCGAGGCGGGTGGGCGGGAGGTACTCGCGCACCGGCGTGCGGTGCCACCAGGCACCCGTCTCGCGCCGCTCCCGCCGGGTGGTGAAGCGGTAGCGGTAGAGCAGGGCCCGTACGTACACCGGCGGCGCGTCCGGGAACGGGTTGTGGCCCAGCAGCCGCAGCGTGTCCCGGTCGCCCGCCAGCAGCCGCTCCACGAACGGCCCGAACCAGTCCCGCGCGTAGCCGGGGGAGAGGGCCGCGAACCACATCATCCAGTCGAGGCGAAGGTGCCGGGGGGCGAACTGGCGCGGCAGCCGGCCCACGTCCCCCGGCTTGCCCTTGAAGCCGTACTCCCGCCAGTCGCCGTCGGGGCGCGGCACCCGGTCCGCGGTGCCCTCCACCACCACCTCCTCCCGGGTCCGGCCCACCGAGCCGAACGCCCCGTAGCTGTTCACCAGGTGCAGCGGGTCGAAGGAGCGGTTCATCACCTGGCGGCGGGAGAGCATGTTCCGCACCGGGTGCCGGCTGAGCACCAGCACCAGCACGGTCACCGCGCACACCAGGACCACGTACCAGAGCGGCCCCCCGCGCGCGGCGGCGGCCGGGGGAGCGCCCGCGAGTCCGGTGAAGTCCACGGCCGACAGCGCGAGCACGATGGTGAGCCAGTTCAGCCAGGCGAAGTTCCCCGACAGGACGAGCCACAGCTGCGTCGCGACGATCACCCCGGCGGCGTACGAGGCCACCGGCTGCGGAGTGAACAGCAGCACCGGCACCACGAGTTGGGTGACGTGGTTGGCCGCGCACTCCATCCGGTGCACCCGCTTCGGCAGGTGGTGGAAGAACCAGCTGAGCGGCCCCGGCATCGGTTGCGTCTCGTGGTGGAAGTACAGACAGGTGAGCCTGCGCCAGCAGGGGTCTCCGCGCATCTTGATCAGCCCGGCTCCGAACTCCACCCGGAACAGCACCCAGCGCAGCAGCCACAGCACCAGTACCGGAGGCCCGGCCCGCGCGTTGCCGAGGAAGACCGCGAGGAAGCCGGCCTCCAGCAGCAGGGACTCCCAGCCGAAGGAGTACCAGGTCTGCCCCACGTTCACGATCGACAGGTACAGCAGCCACAGCAGGGCCCACAGCCCCATCGCCGCACCCAGCGGCACCGCGTCCCCCGCGCCCGCGGTCAGCGCCGCGGCGAGCGCCGCCCCGGTCCAGGCGCAGACCGCGAAGAACCGGTCGGAGTAGTGGAGTTGGAACAGGCTCGGCGCGCGCCGGAAGGGCACGTACCGGACGTGGCGCGGGACGGGCAGCATGCCCCGCGCCCCGATCAGGGCCCTGAACTGCAGGGCGGCCCCCACGAAGGCGACGAGGTAGACGCCGGCGAGGGCCCGCTGGAAGACCAGCCGGCCCAGCCAGTATCCGGGCGCGGTGAACCAGTCCATCACCTCCAGTATCGGCCCGGTCAGGCGGAGGCGGCCAGCCCGCGCACGTGACGGCCCAGCCGGCGGGCGTAGCGCAGCTGGAGGAAGGGGACCACCGGCCCGGCGAGGCGGGTGTACCAGCGGTTCGGGCGGCTGAAGGCCGTCACCGTGAACCACACGCGGTCCTCGGCGTCGCGCTCGACGAGGAAGGACTCCTCCCCGCACTCGGGGTGGCCGTCCAGGGTCCCGTAGGCGAAACCGATCCGGGCGGGCTCGTACGCCGTCCAGATCACCTGGCACGGAGCGGTGATCCGCAGCGGACCGAGGCCGATCCCGACCTCGACGCGGGCGCCGGGGCGGGCGGCGCCGACGTCGGTCCGCACCCCCATCCCCGAGGTCCGGTGCACGAGGAAGGTGGTGACGGCGGTCCCGGCGGCCTCGAAGGCGGCGCGTCCGTCGCCGACGCGGGTGCGGTGGTGCAGGTGGTGGTAGCCGGCGGGGAGGGGCCGCCGGGCGGTGGCGCCGCGGTCGGGATAGTTGACGGTGTCCCGGCCGGTGCTGATGAGGCGGGTCATGGGGTCATCTCCAGTCGGTCTGCGGTCAGTCGGCGCCAGGCCAGCACCGAGCACAGGGGCGAGGCGAGCGCGGTGGCGACGGCGACCTCGGCCGGCCCCGGCCGACGGTCCCGCGGCAGCGGCCGGGCCGGAGCCCGGGCCGCCAGGGCGAGCGAGGCTGCCGCGTAGAGCGCGGCCAGACAGGCGGCGGGCGCTCCGCGCGGCAGCCACCGGCACAGCGCCCCGGGGGCGGGGAGCAGCGGCCAGAGGCGGGCCGTCCGGCGCAGTCCCGCCGGGTCGATCAGCCGCAGGCCGACCGGGACGACGTAGATCATGCCCAGGGTGACGATCATGTTCACCAGTACCGTCACCCTGGGCTCCCCCGATAGGCGGCCGAACGCCTTGAACGCGTTCAACTCACTACCCTGAGCCTACGGCGTTGCTTGAACATGTTCAAGAAGAAAGGTCGTCCGCGGTGGGCGCGCGCGGCTCCGACGTGCCCCCGCGGGCGTCCGGGCCGCGGCGCTCCGGTTGCGGCACCGGCGTGGATGCGGCAGACAGGAGGCAGCAACCGGGGCGAAAGGGAGACATGCACGTGCACGCACCGACACCTCCGACACCTCGTCAGGCGCCGCGTCGTCACGGGCCCGCCGGCGCGGCCCTCTTCACGGTCCTCGGGTTGTTCGCGGCCGGATGCGGCGGCTCCGACCAGCCCGTCGGCGCGGCTGGTGCCGAGAGCCGGGAGGTCCACCTCCAGCCGGTGGCAACGGCGGGCCCCGACCCCTTCACCGCCTCCACCGCCACCGGGGAGTCCGCCCCGGTGCAGCCGCCCCTGCCCAACCCGACCGGGCAGGGCATCCGCACCGTCAACGCGGCCACCCCCGGCCTGTACGGCGGAACCCAGCGCCTCGGCAGCTGCGACGTGGAGCAGCAGGTCGGCCACCTCACCACGGACGACGCCAAGGCCCGCGCCTTCGCCGAGGCGTCCGGCATCGAACAGGCGAGGATCCCCGACTTCCTGCGGGGCCTGACCCCCGTCGTGCTCCGGGCCGACACCCGGGTCACCAACCACGGCTTCAGCGGCGGCCGCGCCGACAGCTTCCAGTCCGTCCTGCAGGCCGGCACCGCCGTACTGGTCGACGACCACGGCATGCCCCGGGTCCGCTGCGCCTGCGGGAACCCGCTGCTCGCCCCGCGCGCGGCGAAGGGCTCCCCGGTGGACAAGGGCGACCCGTGGAACGGCTACCAGCCCAACCAGGTCGTCGTCATCGAGCCCACCATCCAGGCGATCGTCAACCTGGTGATCGTCAACGTCGCCGACAACACCTGGATCGAGCGCAAGGCCGGCGACGACGGCGCCCAGGACCGCACCCCCCAGGTGCCGCCCCCGTACGACCCGGCCGACGGCATCCCCGACGGGCCCGCCACCCCGCCCGGAACCCGACCGGAGGACCCCTGCCCGAGCCCGGTCAGCAACAGCCTCGCCCGTACCGCGCCCCCCACCCCGCCCGGAGGCACGCCCGCCGCTCCCGACGCGACCCCGGCGCCCGTCCCGCCCGGCGCCCCGAAGCCCGGAGCGACGGACTGCCCGCCCGGCGGGAACGCGGAGGCAGACCCGAGCCTGCCGTCCGATCCGGCCGCCCCGCCGCAGCAGCGGCCGCCCTCCGGGGTTCCCTCGCCGCCGCAGCAGCGCACCGACCCGTCCGACCCGTCGCCGCGGCTTCCGGACGAGCAGGGGCTGCCTCCGGAGCCCGAGGACCCGGCGCCACCGCCGTCCGACCCGTACGCCGACCCGTACGCCGACCCGTTCACGGACCCGTACGCGGAGCCGGACGGCGACCCGGACGCGGACCCGTACGCCGTCCCGGACGAGCAGCAGCAACCCCCGGACCCGGGCTTCTCGCTGGAGAGCGCCTGACCGGCCCGTGTGTCATGGTGGACCGGTGCCGACCGCCGTATCGCTGCCGGACGACTGGCCCGCACACCCGGACCGGTCGCTCCAGCTGAACCGCATGGGCAGCTTCGACTGGGACCTGGTCACAGGCCTCATGCACCTCGACGAAGCGGCCCTGGACGTCTTCGACACGGCCCCCGGCGACTACGACGGCCGACCCGCGTCGCTCTCCGCGCGCGTCCCGCCCGCGGAGGCGACCCGGCTCGACGCCCTCGTCTCCAGTGCGCTCAAGAGCGGCGTCGAGAGCTACGGCGCCTACTTCCGCATCCGCTGCCACGACGGGAACCTGCGGTGGACGCACACCCAGGGGCGGGTGATGCGCGGCGCGGACGGGCGCCCGTTCCGCATCATCGGCATCGTCCGCGACGCCACCGAGGAGCTCAGCCACTCGGCGGAGCGCCTGGGCCTGGACGAGGAGCGGCGCCGCCAGACCTCGGTGGTCGAGAGCACCACCGCCGCCCTCGCCCACGCCCGGACCGTCAAGGACGTCATCGACGCGCTCGGCGACGCCCACGGCCTGGAGCGCCTCGGGTCGATGGGCATGGTGATGGGCCTCGTCGAGGCGGGCCGGATCCACCTCGTCGCCGAGGGGCCGGAGGGCAGCTTCGTGCCCGGCACCCGCTACACCCGCATCGACGAGCAGTACCCGATGAGTGAGGTCGTCCGCTCGCTCCAGCCCCGCTTCCTGAACTCCGCGCAGGAGTTCGCGCAGGACTACCCCGAGCTCTGGGCGAAGGTCTCCTCCATGCGGATCTCCGCTGCCGCCTACCTCCCCCTGATCGCGCAGGCCCGCCCGATCGGGGCCATCGGGCTGCTCTACCAGGACAAGGACGGCTTCAACCAGGACGAGCGGAACCTGCTCGTCGCCCTGGGCAGCAGCATCGCGCAGAGCCTCCAGCGGGCCATGCTCCTGGAGCAGGAGCACGACCTGGCGGAGGGCCTCCAGCAGGCCATGCTGCCCCGGCGCATCCCGTCCGTCCCCGGCGCCGAGATCGAGGTCCGCTACCGCTCCGCCCGGATGGGCCAGGACATCGGCGGGGACTGGTACGACGTCATCCCGCTGCCCGGCGGCCGCGTCGGCGCGGTCATCGGGGACGTCCAGGGCCACGACACCCACGCGGCCGCGGTGATGGGCCAGCTCCGGATCGTGCTGCGCGCCTACGCGGCCGAGGGGCACGCGCCGGCCACCGTGATGGCCCGCGCCTCCGTCTTCCTGCACGAACTGGACACCGACCGCTTCGCCACCTGCACCTACGTCGAGGCCGACCTCTCGACGGGCGTGCTCCAGACGGTGCGGGCCGGCCACATCGACCCGCTCGTGCGGAACCGGGACGGGAGCTGCCGCAGGGTCGTGGTGGGCGGCGGGATGCCGCTCGGCCTGTCGGCGGAGTTCGGCCGGTTGGAGTACCCGGTGACCACGGTCGAGCTGGAACCGGGAGAAACGCTCCTGCTGTGCACGGACGGCCTGGTGGAGCAGCCCGGCGCGGACCTCGACGACGGCATCCGGCTGCTCACCGAGCTGATCCGCACCGGCCCCGAGGACCTGCGGCTGCTCGCGGACCGCCTCTGCGGCGTCGTCGACGAGCGCGGCGGTGACGACGACATGGCGCTCCTGCTGCTGCGCCGCCGGATCGACGACGCCCCGCGGGCGGGCGGCCGCTTCCGGCAGCACGTGGCTCCCGGCGATCCCGAGGCGCTGGTGGCGGCCCGGCACATGATCGGTGCGGCGGTGCGGGCGTGGGGTGCGCGGGAGCGGACCGACGAGATCGAGCTGGTCGCGGACGAGCTGATCGTGAACGCGCTGATGCACACGGACGGCCCGGCGATCGTGACCCTGCGGGTCCTGCACGGATCGCAGCGGCGGCTGCGGGTGGAAGTGGAGGACCGCTCCAGCGCGCTGCCGCGACGGCGCGACGCGGGGGAGGCGGGGGTGTCGGGACGGGGACTGATGCTGGTGGACCGGCTGGCGGACGTGTGGGGGGTGGAGCCGAGGGGAAGCGGGAAGTGCGTGTGGTGCGAGTTCGTGGTGACGTGAGGGTCCCGGCGCCCGGAATGGGCCTCCTCGGCAGGGACGTGGTCCGGGCGGAGCCCAGGAGGCGCCCAGGTCGCGGTACGGGTGGGCCGGCGGCAGGCTTGAGGCATGCCCGAACTGCCCGAGGTCGAGGCCCTGAGGGAGTACCTCGACGCGCACCTCACCGGGCGGGTCGTCGAGCGCGTCCTCCCGCTGGCCGTGAGCGTGCTCAAGACCTACGACCCGCCTCCCACCGCCCTCGAAGGCCGGTCGGCCGGGACCACCGCCCGCTACGGCAAGTTCCTCGCCCTGCCGATCGGCGAGCTCCACCTCGTCACCCACCTGGCGCGGGCCGGCTGGCTGCGCTGGCGGGACTCGCTGCCCGAGCAGCCGCCGCGCCCCGGCAAGGGGCCGCTCGCCCTGCGGGTCGGGCTGGAGGGCGGCGGCGGCTTCGACCTGATCGAGGCGGGGACCCAGAAACGGCTCGCGGTGTACATCGTGCGCGACCCCCTGGAGGTACCCGGCATCGCGCGCCTGGGCGCCGACCCGCTGGCCGAGGCGTTCGACCGGGAGGCCTTCACGGCGCTGCTCGCCGGGGAGCGGCGCCAGATCAAGGGCGTCCTGCGCGACCAGGGCGTCATCGCCGGCATCGGGAACGCCTACAGCGACGAGATCCTGCACCGGGCCCGGGTCTCGCCCTTCAAACTGGCCGCCTCCTTCGACGAGGAGCAGGCCGGCCGGCTCCACGAGGCGGTGCGGGACACCCTGCGCGAGGCGGTGGCGCGGGCGCACGGGGTGGCGGCGGGGGATCTCAAGGCCGAGAAGAAGACCGCCATGCGGGTGCACGGGCGGGCGGGCGAGCCGTGTCCGGTGTGCGGGGACACCGTACGCTCGGTGTCCTTCGCCGACTCCTCCCTCCAGTACTGCCCCACCTGCCAGACCGGCGGGAAGCCCCTGGCGGACCGGCGGCTCTCACGGCTCCTCAAATGACCGTTGACCGTGCGCTGCGTAGAATCCCCGTTCATGGCCGAGGAGCAGCAGTCGCCGCCCCGGCGCGAGACCGTCACCGGGGTGCCCCGGGGGGCCCGGCGCCGGCCGGCCGCGTACACTCCGGCGCGCTCGGAGATCTCCGAGCAGACCACCCTCGGCGCCACCTACGTCCGGGCCCTCATGCGGAGCCAGCTGCGTGCGGCGCTCTGGGCGCTGGCCGCGCTGGTGTTGCCGGTGGGGACGCTGCCGCTGGTGTTCGCGCTGCCGCGCGATCCGTCCGGGCCGCTGGTGTGGTGGGCGCTCGGCCTGGCGGTGTACCCGGTGATGTGGCTGATCGCCCGGTGGTACGTCACCCGTGCCGAGCGCAACGAGGCAGACTTCACCGGCCTGGTGACGGACCCGGCGCAGGCACCGCACCCGCGTCGCCCCGCGTAGTCCCGCGTGGTCCCGCGCAGTCTTGGCCCGGTGCGGGTGCGGGCGGCGGTTTCAGAACAGGTGCATCGCCAAGTGGCCCAGTGGCAGACCCAGTTGCCATGCGGGGGTCCACACCCGTGCGTTCTCGTCCAGTCCCGGCGGGGTGTCCGCGTAGCCGCGGCGACCGGGGTCGAGGTTGGTGGCGAACAGCTCGGTGCCGTCCAGCCACCGCCACGCGGCCCGGGCCAGCTCCAGATCCGGGTCCTCGTCGAGGCCGCGCTCGCGCGCGGCCTCGCCCAGCGCGAGGAACCGGGTGTGCACCCAGTCGCGCCAGGGGTGGCCCCATGCCGTCAGGGACATCCACTCGTCGAGCTGTGACACCACCCGGATTCCGGAGAGCTCGCCCCCCGCGTCCGCGAGGTAGATCGTCAGCGCGAGGGTGTCGCGCCCGGCCCGGAACTCCAGCGTGCTGACCGGGATCAACCGGCCCGTGCGCAGGAGTTCGTCCGCGATGTATTCGGCGTAGAGCCAGGCCATGGGCACCGCCAGCCCACCGCCACTGGTGCCGTTCGTACCCTCGGGCTGCACCGTTTCGTCCTCTCCCGCGCGTCGAGCGTCCCGTCGTATGCCCCCGAGCCTTCCCCGAGCGGCTCGAGGAGCGGGGCATGTTTACTCAACTTGAACGCTCTGATGACGAATTCGGCGTGTTTCCTGTCCGGTCCGGATGGGTTTCGTGCCGTTCCGGGCGGGCGGGCCGCCGCTCGGCCTCCTCAGGCGCCGAGGTCGTACCCGTATCCCTCAAGGCCCTTCCGCAGGGCTCGGAGGGCGTAGTGCGTGCGGGACTTGACGGTCCCGGCCGGGATGCCCAGCTCCGCGGCGGCCTCGGCGACCGAGCGGTCGCGGAAGTAGACCTGCACCAGCACCTCGCGGTGCTCCGGCCCGAGGGAGCCCACCGCCCGGCGGACGTCGATCGCCGTGACCGAGCCGGTGACGGCGTCCTCGGGCGCGGGAGCCTGCTCCAGCCCCTCGGCGTCCACCTCCTGCGGCCGTGACAGCCGGGCCCGGCGGGCGTCGATCGCGAGCCGCCGGGCCACCGTGAACAGCCACGGACGCATCGACTCGTGGCCGCTCGCGAGCGCCTCCGGGTGCTGCCAGACCCGTACCAGGGTCTCCTGTACGAGGTCCTCGGCCCGCTGGGCGTCCCCGGCGGTGAGCCCGAGGAGGAATCCGAACAGGGCCCGGCCGTGATCGAGCTGGAGCCCGGCCAGCGCTCGGGGGTCCGTGCGCCGGAGGGCGGGGGAGAGCGGCATGTGGGGCTCCTTCCGGGACGGGCGGGGCGTGGGACGGGCGGGGGCGGCGGCCGCGGGGAGCCGACGCGTCCACCCTGACCTGCACCGGGTCGCCCCGGAACCGTCCGGTCCCGGTGGTGCGCCCAAGCACCCGCGTGATCCGGTGGGCGGCCGCGCCGGGCGGTGAACGGTCGAACGGCGCGGCGAACGGCACCGGGTGGTCCGCGGCTGCCGCGGGGGTGGGAGCGGCCCGCGGGGTGGGAGGGGTGCGTTGGGGTGGGAGGGGTCCGTCGGGGTGGGGGCGGCCCGCCGGAGGGGGAGGGGCTGCCATCGGAGTGAGCGGGGGCGGGCGGCCGGTTCTGCTCCCTTGACGTGCGGCATCTCTTTCTATGGATTGCAGATCTTCGGATAGTCGTACGTAAGAAGGTCGGTCAGATGAACACACCCACCCGGAAGGCCGTCACCCTTCTGTCGGCCCTCGCCGTTTCGGCCCTCGTCCTGTCGGCGGCCGCCGGCTGCTCCGCCGCCGGGAGGTCCTCGCCGGCCCGCCTCGCGGAGTCCTCCGGACCGTCGTCCTCCCGTGCGGCCGGGCCGCCGGCCGCACGGGGGTTCACCCTCGTCGCGACCGGCGACGTCCTGCCGCACACCTCGGTCATCCGGCAGGCCGCGAACGACGCGGACGGCGGGGGTCACGACTTCAGACCGATGTTCTCCCAGGTCAAGCCGCTGGTGTCGGCAGCCGATCTGGCCCTGTGCCATATGGAGACCATCTACGGCGAGGACGACGGGCCGTTCAGCGGCTACCCGGCCTTCGTCTCCCCGCCGACGGTCGCCGACGCGCTCAAGGACGCGGGCTACGACGGCTGCTCCACGGCCTCGAACCACACCCTGGACGACGGGGCCGACGGCCTGCGCCGCACCCTGGACCGGTTCGACAAGGTCGGGCTGAAGCACGCGGGCTCCGCCCGCACGGCGGCCGAGGCGGCCACGGCGACGACGTACACGGCGGGCACCGCCGAGGTCGCGCACCTCGCGTACACCTACGACACCAACGGCTACCCGATGCCCGAGGGCCGGCCGTGGGCGGTCAACCTGATGGAACAGGACAAGATCGTCGCGGACGCGCGGGCCGCCCGCAGGGCCGGCGCGGACGTGGTCCTGGTCAGCCTGCACTGGGGCACCGAGTGGCAGACCGAGCCGGACGGGCGGCAGCTCGCGCTCGGCCGGGCGCTGACGGCCTCGCAGACCGGCGGCCGCCCGGACATCGACATGATCCTGGGCACGCACGCGCACATCCCGCAGGCCTACGAGAAGGTCAACGGGACCTGGATCGTCTACGGCATGGGCGACCAGGTCGCCGGAGAGATGTTCAACCACTCCGGCGCCCGCGACATGCGCGGCAACTACGGCTCGCTCGGCCGCTTCACCTTCGCCCCGCCGGCCGCGGCCGGACAGCGCTGGCGGGTGACGGGGGCGGAGTTCGTGCCGTACATGATGGACCTCGCCTCGGGCAAGGTCGTCAACCTCCCCAGGAGCCTGGCCCAGGAACCCGGCCGCGGCGACTACGAGAGCGCGCAGGACGCCGTCACGGAGGCCGTGCTCAGCCGCGGCGCTGCCAAGGACGGCCTGAAGGCGGCCAGGTAGCCGCCGCCCGCACCGGCCGCTACGGGACGACGGTCACGGCGGGCGTCCCGCCGTGACCAGGGGCCGTTACGGCGGGCCGGGGACCACCGCGCTCACCGCGCGGACCGGCGCCGCCCTCCCTACAGTGCGAACCATGAGTGCCACCCTGGAGGAGACGCACGGGACCCGGAACCGCTTCCTGAACCGGGTGCCCGACGCATTCGGCGCGTTCTTCGGCACGCTGGGCCTGCTGTGCGCCCTGCTCGCGCTCTCCCCGACGCTCAGGCGGCTGCTGCGGCCCGTCGTGCACTTCCTCGACCTGATCGTCGTACCGGTCAGCGCCAACCTGGCGTACGCGGTCTTCCTCTTCCTGCTGGCCGCGGCCCTGGGCACCCGCAAGAAGGTCGCCTGGTGGATCGTCGTCACCTACCTGGCCCTGCTCATCCTCGTCGACGTACTGACCATGGCCGACGGGGAGTACGGGGTCGGGGTCCCCTCCATGGCCGTCGCCGTCGCCGCCCTCGCGGTCCTGATCGCCGCCCGCAACGAGTTCTACGCGGCCTCGCGGCCCGGCGCCCTGTGGCGGGCCATGATCGTGCTCGGAATCGGCCTGCTCGCCGCGGTGCTCGCCGGATGGGGCCTCGTGGCCCTCTTCCCCGGCACCCTGCCCCGGGGCCAGTGGCTGGACTGGGCCGCCAAGCAGGTCTTCGGCGGCCTCTTCTCCGCCCGCCAGTTCGACGGGCGGCCGCCCCGCCCGCTGTACTTCCTGCTCGGCCTCTTCGGCGCCGTCGCCCTGCTGAACGCCGCCGCCGCCCTCTTCCGCTCCCAGCGCCTCACGGCCGCCCTGCACGGGGACGAGGAGCCCCGCATCCGCGCCCTCCTCGGCGCCTACGGCCGCAACGACTCCCTCGGCTACTTCGCGACCCGGCGCGACAAGGCCGTCGTCTTCGCCCCGAGCGGCAAGGCCGCCGTCACCTACCGCGTCGAGGCCGGGGTCTGCCTCGCCAGCGGCGACCCGGTGGGCGACCCCGCGGCCTGGACCCCCGCCATCGACGCCTGGCTCACCGTGGCACGCCGCCACGGCTGGCAGCCGGCCGTCATGGGCGCCTCCGAGGACGGCGCGACCGCGTACGCCCGCTCCGGGCTCGGCGCCCTCCAGCTCGGCGACGAGGCCATCCTGCACGTCGCCCGGTTCGACCTCGACGGCCGCGACATGCGCGTCACCCGCCAGGCCGTCAACCGGGTCCGGCGCACCGGCGCCACCACCGTCATCCGCCGGCACTCGGCCCTCTCCGAGGACGAGATGCAGATGATCGTGGACCGCGCCGACACCTGGCGCGACACCGAGACCGAGCGCGGCTTCTCCATGGCCCTGGACCGGCTCGGCGACGCCGCCGACGGGGACTGCCTGCTGGTGGAGGCCTTCGACGGCACGGGGGAGCTGATCGCCCTGCTGTCCTTCGTCCCCTGGGGCAGGGACGGCATCTCCCTGGACCTGATGCGCCGCGACCGCAGCGCCCCCAACGGGGTCATGGAGTTCATGGTCGCCCAGCTGTGCGCCGCCGCCCCGGCCCTGGGCGTCCGCCGGATCTCCCTCAACTTCGCCGTCTTCCGCTCCGCCTTCGAGGAGGGCGGCCGGATCGGCGCCGGCCCCGTCCTCAGGCTGTGGCGCAGACTGCTGCTGTTCTTCTCCCGCTGGTGGCAGCTGGAGGCGCTGTACCGTTCGAACGTCAAGTACGGCCCCGAGTGGTACCCGCGCTTCCTCTGCTACCAGGACGCCGGCTCCCTCGCCCGGGTCAGCCTCGCCTCCGGCATCGCCGAGGGCTTCGTCTCCGTACCGAGCCTGCGCACCCTGTGGGGCAACGGGCACCCCCGGGGCCTCACCAACCCCGCCAACACCGAGGGCCTCCCCTCCATCGCCTCCATGGACCTGGACGCCGCGGGCGGGGGCGGTGCGGCCGCGCCCGCCGAGCGGCTGCCCGAGCAGGTACGCGTGCGCCACGAGAAACTGGAGCGCATCCGGGCCGCCGGGACCGACCCCTACCCGGTCGGCATCCGGCAGCGCACCCACACCGCCGCCGAGCTCAAGGCCCTCCACCCCGGCCGTCCGCCCGGCACCCGCACCGGGGAACAGGCCACCCTCGCCGGCCGCGTGATGCTCGTACGGGACCTCGGAGGCGTGGTCTTCGCCGTCCTGCGCGACTGGTCCGGCGACGTCCAGCTGATGTTCACCCGCGACGAGGCCGGCCCGGAGGTGCTGGACTCCTTCACCTCCCAGGTCGACTTCGGCGACCACGTCGTCGCCACCGGCGGGGTGGGCACCAGTGAGAGCGGCGAGCTGTCCCTCGTCGTCGGCTCCTGGCAGCTCACCGGCAAGTGCCTGCGGCCCCTCCCCGACAAGCGCAAGGGCCTCGCCGATCCCGAGGCCCGGGTCCGGCGCCGCTACCTCGACCTCGTCGCCAGCCCCGAGGCGCGCGACGTCGTACGGGCCCGCTCCACCGCGGTGCAGGCCCTGCGGCAGGGGCTGCTGGAGCGCGGCTACCTGGAGGTCGAGACCCCGATGCTCCAGCAGATCCACGGCGGGGCCAACGCCCGGCCCTTCCGCACCCACATCAACGCCTACGACCTCGACCTGTACCTGCGCATCGCCCCCGAGCTGTACCTCAAGCGGCTCTGCGTCGGCGGCATGGAGAAGGTCTTCGAGATGGGCCGCACCTTCCGCAACGAAGGGGTCTCCTACAAGCACAACCCGGAGTTCACGATGCTGGAGGCCTACCAGGCCTTCGCCGACTACGACGTCATGCTCGACCTCACCCGTGAGCTGATCCAGGGCGCGGCCACGGCGGCCTTCGGCTCGCCCGTCGCCCACAAGGCGGGCCCCGACGGGAAACTCGTCGTCCACGACATCTCGGGGACCTGGCCGGTGAAGACGATGTACGGGGCCATCAGCGAGGCCCTCGGCGAGGAGGTCGACGCCGACACCGGGGAGCACGTCCTGCGCCGGCTGTGCGACCGCGCCAAGGTGCCGCACGCCCCCGAGGACACCCGCGGCGACGTGGTGCTGGAGATGTACGAGCGGCTGGTGGAGGAGCGGACGAAGCTGCCGACCTTCTACAAGGACTTCCCGACCGACGTCTCCCCGCTCACCCGCCAGCACCGCAGGGACCCGCGGCTCGCCGAGCGCTGGGACCTGGTCGCCTTCGGCACCGAACTGGGCACCGCCTATTCGGAGCTGACCGACCCGGTCGAACAGCGGGGCCGGCTGACCGCCCAGTCACTGCTGGCGGCGGGCGGCGACCCGGAGGCGATGGAGCTCGACAACGACTTCCTCGACGCCCTGGAGTACGCGATGCCGCCGACGGGTGGCCTCGGCATCGGAGTGGACCGCCTCGTCATGTTCCTCACGGGACTGACGATCCGCGAGACGCTGCCGTTCCCGCTGGTGCGGCGCGGCTGAGGGGTGGGGCGGGCCGGCCGCCCCCGGCCGGCCCGCCGCCCCCGGCGCGCGCCCGCTGGTCCGTGCGGGTGAGGGGACGGGGGGGCGTCCGCGCCTCTCGACATCTGCGCCGGTGTCGTTGATACGTAGTAATAATGAAAAATGACGAGCCGACAGTAGGGCGACGCGTGCTCCTGCGCACCGCCGTCTTCCTCGGAGTCGCGGCCGCCGCCGGACTGGTCACGACCGGCGGCGAGGGGCTGCCGGGGCCCCCGCCGGGCACCGGCGAGGGCCCCGGCCCCGAGGCCGGACCGGGGCCCCGGGCAGCCGCCGGAGCGCCCGGCACGCTCCCCCGCGCGGCGGCCGATACGTCGTACCGGCTGAGCCCGATGACCGCCGAGGCCCCCGCCCGGCCGCCCGCCGTGAAACCCGCCGTACGGACCCGCCCCATCGAAGGACTCCCGGCCGACCCCAGCACCGCCGGCGCCATGGCCCTCACCTTCGACGACGGCCCCGACCCCCGCTACACCCCGGGCATCCTGGACTGCCTCGCCCGCCACGGCGTCCGCGCCGTGTTCTTCGTCTGCGGGGAGATGGCCGCCGAGAACCGGGACCTGCTGCGCCGGATGGTCGCGGAGGGGCACGTCATCGGCAACCACACGTGGACCCACCCCCTCATCCCGAAGCTCAGCCGACCCGCCCTGCTGTCCGAGATCGGCCGCACGAGCGAGGTCGTACGGCAGGCCGTGGGGGAGGCTCCGCTGTGGTTCCGGGCACCGTACGGGGCGTGGAACCGGGCCGCCTTCGAGATCGGAGCCGAGCTGGGCATGGAGCCGCTCGCCTGGACGGTGGACAGCCTGGACTGGACCGAGCCGGGCACCACCGCCATCGTCTCGCGCGTCCTGAAGGGCGCCGCGCCCGGCGTGATCGTCCTCTCGCACGACGCCGGCGGCGACCGCTCGCAGAGCGTCCGCGCCGTCAACGCGTACCTGCCCCAACTGCTCGCGCGGGGCTACCGGATGACCCTCCCGACCCTGCCCGCACCGCAGCCCCGCTGACGAGCGGCCTCCCCGGCGGGGCTGCGGCGCGGGGCCCCCTCAGCGGGCCTCGACCATCCGCGCGAAGACCACCACGTTGCCGTCGTAGCCGCCCGACTTCGAGTAGCCGCCGCCGCACGTGATCACCCGGAGTTCCGGGTGCCCGGTGTCTCCGTACACCCGGGCTCCGGGGAAGGCGTCCTTGGAGAACACCTCCACGCCGTAGACCTCGAACACCGCGGTGCGCCCGTCGTAGCGCTCCACCTCGATCTGGTTGCCCGGCTTGACCGAGCCCAGGCCGTAGAAGACGGCCGGGCCCTGTGCGTTGTCCACGTGGCCCACGATCACCGCGGATCCGCGCTGGCCCGGCGAGATGCCGTTGAGGTACCAGCCGGCGAGATTGCGTTCCTGCGGCGGCGGAGCGTCGATCCAGCCCTCCGCGTCCAGCCCGACCGTCATCACCGGGGCGTCCACGTTGATCGTGGGGATGCGTACGCGCTGCACCGAGGAGTGCTCCAGCACCTCCATGTCCGCCGGCGGCGCCGGCGGGTTCGCCGGCAGCTGGTCGGCCCGCACCGCGACGGCCGAGGCCGCGGTGGGCTGGGGCGGCCCGTCCTCGACGTCCACACCGTTACGCACCATGGCGAGGCCGCTGAGCATGACCAGGGCGAGCACGCCCCACGGTGAGCGTTTGCGTGACTGCCCGGTCTCGTCCTCGCCCATCGTTCTCCCTTCCCGACGCGGGGGTCCCGACCCGCGTTCGCCGTTCCCACCCCCGTACGCCCTGCTTCACGCACGCTAAGGCTGTGTCGGCGGGACGGCGAGGGGGGAGGGGCGAACGGGTGGCGCACGGCGCAAGGGGCCGGAAGGGGTGCGCCCATCCAGGTAATCGTCACATAAACGCCTGACGGGTCGTGACCTGCGGGTCCGTCAGTTCCGGCGCTCGTTCTTCGGCGTGTCGCTCAACCGGGCGGCCCAAAGGCGGAAATGCGGCGGTTGCGGACCGCACCGAGGGTTCGTCGTGGGAGGCGTTCTCGTCGATCATCCGGGGCCGACGCTCCGGGGCGCTTCCCGCTGGAGGTTCCACCATGCGTGCTTTCCGCGCTCTCACCGTGACGGCGGCGGCCTGCGCCGTCGTCGCCCTCAGTGCCCCGTTCGCCTCCGCCAACCCCCCTCAGGGCGGGGGCGGAGGTCCGAGCAACATCTCCGTCAACCCGTACTCCGTGCACCAGGGATCCACGATGCAGGTGAGCGCGTCGGGCTGCGGGCACGGCGGTACCGTCACCTCGCACGGCAACTTTCCGCCGGCCAACCTGTCCGCGGGCTCGATCGGCTTCGCCACCGTGCGGATCTTCAACCACGCTTCTCCGGGCCACCACACGCTGTCGGTCAAGTGCAATGACAGCAGCCTGGTGGCGACGCACCGCTTCACCATCCTCCGGGGCAATCCCTCCCAGGGCGGAATCGGCGGTTCCTTCGGCCCGTCCACCGCCGAGACCGCCATCGGTGCGGGCCTGGTCGGCGCGGCGGCCCTGGGCGCGGGCGTTCACGTGATGCGCCGTCGGCGCCCCATCGGCGGACGGGCCTGACGGGCCGACCTCCCCGGTCGGACCCGGGGGCGCGGGCGGGGCTCAGTGGCTCCGGCCGCCGTACCTGCGGCGGAGCGCGTACACGCTGCCGCCCGCGGCGGCGAGGAAGAGCCCGGCGCCCGCGCCGAGCTCCAGCGGATCCAGCCCGGCGACGCTGCCACCGAGCCCGCCGCGCACCCCGAGGGCGGAGTCGGGGGCGGTGGTGCCGGGGCGGGGGCCGGTGGTGGCCACGGGCGGGGGAACAGGCGGGGGAACAGGCGGGGGAACGGGCGCGGCGGTCCTCGTGGCACCGGTCGTGGAACTGGTGGTGGGCCGGGTCGTACCGCCCGTGATGGTCAGGTCGGCCGAGCCGTTCTCCCCGTTGCAGGTGAAGGAGACGGAGTACTGGGCTCCGCGCCGGGCGTCCCTGTCCACCGTGACCAGCGCGGTCCTGCCGCGCGCGATGCTCACGGTGTCGAAGACCCCGGAGGAGGCGGTGGCGAAGGCGGCGTTGCAGCCGGTGACCGCGAGCACGACCTGGCCGCCGGGGGCGACCGTGGAGGGGGTGAGGGTGAAACCGAACGACGTGATGGGGGCCGCCTCTGCCGCGTTCGCAGTGGGCGCGCCGAGGATGCCGAGCGCGAGTACGGCGCCCGTGGCGCCGGCGGTCAGCAGGGCTGTGGCGGAGGTACGTATCGCACCCATGGTTGATTCTCCGGATCCCCGAGGAGCAGCCGCGGAACGGATTTCCGCACGTGGGGGGTCGTGCGCCTCGATGCCCGCCACGCTAGGCGCGGGCGGGGTGACCCGCGATCAGGAACGGGCGAATGGGGCATGCCGATAGGCCGAACCGGGGACGGGAGGCCCGTACCCGGTTTGCGGACGCCGGCGTCGGCCGCGACCCCCGGCCCGACGTCGGCGTCGGGCCGCGGGCCGGCCGTTCAGGGGTCAGCCCTTCAGGTCCAGGTGCGGGAACTGGGCGAGGAACGGTTCCGCGGTGGCCGCGATGCCCCGGCCGAACGGGGCGTCGAAGTCCCAGATCAGGAACAGCAGGAACGCGATCAGCGCACTGAACAGCCCGGCGAGCAGTAGCTCCCGAAAGGAGCGCCGGATCTGCAGGGTGAAGATCAGACCCACCGTCACCAGGGCGCCGGCGATCAGCCCGAACCACACCACGCCGGGCATCGTGGCCCCGGCGCTCTGGCCGCGGGCGTTGCGCGCGTCGTCGGCGACCGCGACCTGGTCCACCAGCGGCTGGTACGCCTGACCCTCATGGTCGGTCTGCGGCTCGTAGTCGGTGACGTCCCGGCGGATGCGGTCCAGCAGTTCCCGTCCGCGGTCCGTGAGCGCGCCGGTGTCGGCCATCTCCCTCCACTCCGTGTCCACCACGTACGTCACGTACGCGTCGACGTCGGACCGGATCCTCTTGCGCACCTCGGCCGGGTAGACCTCGGAGCGGACGCTGATCTCGTGCAGGGCCTGCGCCTCCTGGCGCACATACTCCTGGGCGGCCCCCCGGCCCTCCCAGACACCTGCGATCGCCAGGCCCAGCACGATCGCGTAGATCACCCCGATCATCATCGTCATGTACTCGATGACATCGGGGGTCTCGTTCGGATCGTCGTCCTCGCCGATCCTGCGGTGGTTGAAGAAGGCGATGGACAGCACCACGGCACACGCGGCGGCCATCGCGAGGGACAGGACGAGCCATTCCGACAAGATGACTCCCAATCGGTTACAGGTGGGGCTCCTGGGCTACCTGGGGCGCAGCGCGACGATCGCGAGCACCGCGGGAGCCGCGGTCAGCAGGGTGAAGGTCACCGGCGAGATGTGGTGCTCGACCGGTTTGCGGGAGGGGGTGCGGTACGTCGGACGGGCCACCGCCACCGCCCGCTCCGGCGGCGGGGTCACCGCGGGAGCCGGTGGCGCAGGGGCGGGAGCCGGTGGCGGAGGGGCGGGAGCCCTGGTCGCCCGGGGCGGAGCGGGGGCCGGTTGCGGCACCACCGGCTTCGGAACCGGCTTCGGCACCGGTTCGGGGGCGGGCCGGGGCGGGGGAGCCGGCGGCGGGGTGGGCCTCGGGGGCGGCGTGGGTTCGGGCGGAGGGGTCGGTGAGGGGGGTGGCGTGGGCTCGGGGGTGGGCGTCGGCGTCGGTGTCGGCTTCGGCGGGCAGGGCGGAGGCGGCGGAGGCGGGGGCGGGGGCGGACAGTGGTGGCCCCCGTGGTGACCTCCGCCGTGGTGACCGCC
The DNA here is from genome assembly GCF_042716505.1 of Streptomyces sp. NPDC058674. Lineage (NCBI taxonomy): Bacteria > Bacillati > Actinomycetota > Actinomycetes > Kitasatosporales > Streptomycetaceae > Streptomyces > Streptomyces sp. NPDC058674. The sequence goes on along the minus strand of NZ_JBHXSC010000013.1, from coordinate 4,757 downwards.
GTGGTGACCACCGTGGTGGTCTCCGCCGTGACCGCCGCCGTGACCGCCGCCGTGGTGGCCTCCGTGATGTCCGCCACCCGGACCGCCGCCGCGGACGCCGCCGAGGGCCGCCGCGACCACGGCGGCGGCGTGCGTGCCGTCGCCGGAATCGGTCGTCGCGTAGGCGCTGCTATCAGCCACGGCCGGTGTGACGGCCAGGGCCGCCCACAGCAGGACCGGGACCGCCAGCAGGCGCCTGGCACAGGCTCTGTTCACCCGGGGAGCATGGGCCCGCGTGCGCCCGCGCACGCGAGGATTCAACCCGGTTCGCCTGAACGGGTGGAGTGTCGAGCATAGAGGTTTGAGCCAGTTCTCGATCGGCTGCACGGCTGGTCCGATCGATCACCGATCAATTCCCAAAAGGTATTTGTCGGTATCGGTCATTGCCGCCTGGGGGGCGGGCCTGCGCCTTTGGTGTGTGACGAAGAACGGATCGCCAATTTCCGCTTTTGCTCGCCCTGTTGGGCAATGATCAGTACATTCGGCTTCGGACAGGAGTCCGACTCGGACGGACCGCCGCAGGAACAAGGCTTGGAGACCCCGATGGAGCGCCCCGCCTGGGCCCCGCCAGGCATCGACATTTCGGTGCCGAGCGTGTCCCGCATCTACGATTACTACCTGGGCGGCTCCCACAATTTCGAGGTCGACCGAGAGACGGCCCGCCGGGCCATGGAATTCATGCCGGGCCTGCCCAAGATCATGCAGGCCAACCGGGCATTCATGCGCCGGGCCGTCCGCCACGCGGTCGACCAGGGGATCACCCAGTTCCTCGACATCGGCTCCGGCATCCCCACCTTCGGCAATGTCCACGAGATCGCCCAGGCCGCCAGTCCCGGGGCCCGCGTCGTCTACGTGGACCACGATCCGGTGGCCGTGGCGCACAGCCAGGCCGTCCTCGCCGGGGACGAGCACAGCGGGATCGTCGCCGCCGACCTGCGCAAGCCGCAGGACATCCTGGATGCTCCCGAGGTGACCCGGCTGCTGGACCTCGACCGGCCGGTCGCCCTCCTGCTCGTCGCCGTCCTGCACTTCCTGGAGGAGGACGACGAGCCGTACGCCGCTGTCGCCGCGCTGCGCGACGCACTGGCCCCGGGCAGTCTGCTGATCCTCACCCACGCCTCCTACGAGGGCATCCCGCTCACGGAGGAGGTCGCGGGCGGAACCGTGGGCGTCTACCGCGACATCCGCAACCCCCTCGTGATGCGCAGCGGAGAGCAGATCCGAGGCTTCTTCGACGGCTTCGAGCTGCTGGAGCCCGGTCTGGTCTCGATGCCCGACTGGCGTCCCGAGGCCCCTGCGGGCCCGCAGGACGCGGAGGCGGAGGAGGACCCGTACGCCTTCTCGGGCTTCGGCGGCGTGGGACGCAAGGCGTGAGACTCCCGGCACAGACGGCCGGCACGCCGACCGCCGACGCGGCACCGTCGGGAGACCGGGCCCCAGCGGCCGCGGCCTCCCCGCAGGGCGGGCTGGAGGACCGGATCGCCCGCTTCGCCACCATCTGGGGCCGGGCGATCTTCCCGGTCACGGCGACCTCGCTGACCCGGCCCGAGTTCGAACGGCACCTCGTGCCGCTCACCCGGACGCTGACCGAAGCCCTGCACGCGCGCCCCTTCGACGCCGCCGTCGCCCAGCGCGTGGGGGCGGAACTCGTCGCGGTGCACTGCACGGACCCCGAGGCCCTGGCGGGGACCCTCGGCGTGGTCGAGTCGTACCTGGTCCTCTACTGCGGCTCGCAGGGCACCGAGCGCCTCGACGGCTCCGGCGTGGACGCCACCGAGGAGTACCGGTCGCGCTGCGCCCGGCTCCAGCACGGGATCGCGGCGGGCTTCGCCCGAGCCCTGCGCGAGCGCACCCTCAAGGAGCAGGAGGCCATCGCCCGCTCCGCGCTGACCGCCCGCATCGACGCCCAGCAGGCCCTGCACGCGAGCGAGGCGCGCTTCCGCGCGGTCTTCGAGGGAGCGGCCGTCGGCATCGGCATCGCCGACCTCGAGGGCAACGTCCTGGAGGCCAACGACGCGCTGCTGCAGATGTTCGGCGGCCTGGAGGGCCACGTCCGGGGCCGCAAGGTCAGCGAGTGGGGCCACCCGGACGACACCCCGCACGTCTGGCGGATGTACGGCGAACTGGTGCGCGGCGAGCGCGAGAGCTACCGCGTGGAGAAGCCGTACTACCGCCACGACGGCACCGTGCTCTGGACCAACCTCACGGTGTCGCTGCTGCGCGACGCCGACGGGGTGCCGCAGTACCAGCTGGCGCTGATGGAGGACACCACCGAGCGGCGGCTGCTCAATCTGCGCCTGCGCTACGAGGCCACCCACGACGCACTCACGGGCCTGCCCAACCGGACGCTGTTCTTCGAACGGCTGGAGAAGGCCCTCAGCGGGGCCGGCGGCAGCCGCTTCGGACTGTGCTACCTGGACCTCGACGGGTTCAAGGCGGTCAACGACAGCCTCGGCCACTCGGCGGGGGACCGGCTGCTGGTGGAGGTCGCCGACCGGCTGCAGAGCTGCGCGACCGGCCCCGGCGAGGTGGTCGCCCGGCTGGGCGGCGACGAGTTCGTCGCGCTGACCACCGGCTCCGACACGGAGGAGGAGGTCACCGACCTCGCGGTCCGCATCCTGTCCGCACTGTCCACGCCGATCCGCCTGGAGGGCCGGGAGCTCACGGTCCGGGGCAGCATCGGCATCGTCGAGGGACGCGCCAAGGAGCGCACCCCGGCGGAGGTGCTGCGCAGCGCGGACATCACCATGTACCGGGCCAAGGCCGCGGGCGGCAACCGCTTCGAATTCGCCGACGCGGAAGCCGATGCCCGGGCGATCACCCGGCACGGGCTGACCAACGCCCTGCCGGCGGCGCTGGAACGCGGCGAGTTCTTCATCGAGTACCAGCCCCTGGTCCACATGCACGACGGCAGCGTGCACGGGGCCGAGGCGCTGGTGCGCTGGTCGCACCCGCAGTACGGGGTGCTCGGCCCGGACCGCTTCATCCCGCTCGCCGAACGGACCGGGCTGATCGTCCCACTCGGCCGCTGGGTGCTGGAGGAGTCCGTCCGGCAGGCCCGCAACTGGCAGCGCCGGCGCGGCGGCGCCTCCCTGCGCATCAACGTCAACCTCTCCCCGACCCAGCTGCACCATCCGGGACTGGTCGCCGACACCATCGCGGTGCTGGAGAAGTCGGGCCTGGCACCGGGAGCCCTGTGCCTGGAGGTCACCGAGTCGGCCCTGATAGGTGCCGACGACCGGCTCCTCGAACCGTTGCGCCGGCTCGCCGCGCTGGGTGTGGACATCGCCCTCGACGACTTCGGCACGGGCTATTCGAACCTGGCCAATCTGCGACGGCTCCCCGTCAGCGTCCTGAAGCTCGACCGGTCCTTCACCCAGGGCATGCAGCACCATCCGGCCAACCCGGTCGACGTCAAGATCGTGGAGGGGATCGTCGCCCTGGCCCACAGCCTCGAACTGGCCGTCACCGTGGAGGGCGTGGAGACGGGCGCGCAGGCCGCCCAGCTCCGCGCCCTGGGCTGCGACACCGCGCAGGGCTGGTACTACGCCCGCCCGGGCTCCCCGGACCGCATCCATACCCTCTCCCTCTCGGACGCCGTGCCCACCCCTTCCTGACGAGGCCCCCGGCCCTTCCTGACGAAACCCCCGGCCCCGCGCTCCGCACCGGCCGGCCCCGCCCGCGGGGGCCGGCCGGTGCGGGGTGGCCGTCGGACGTACGGGTCAGTCCAGTCCCGCCTCCGTCCCGCGCCCGGGCTCGACCGGGTGCTGCCCATACGCACCGCCTGAGCCGCGCGGGTGGCCTGTCGCCGATCAGCCGATCAGCATCCGCTGGAGCTCGCGGGCCGCGCGCGGGGGAGCCACGTCCGTGCGGTGCGCGAGGGCGATCGTGCGGCGCAGGGGGGAGCCGACGAGCGGTGTCGTCCTCAGGCCCGGAGCCGCGCGGTGCGCCACCATCGCCGGGACCACCGCGACGCCGAGCCCGGCCCGGACGAAACCGAGCACCGCGTCCATCTCGCCGCCCTCCACGGTGAACACCGGCTCGAAGCCCTCCGCTCGACAGGCCGTCACTGTCAGCTCCCGCAGTTCGTAGCCGTGGCGGAACATCACCATCGGCTCGTCCCGCAGCCCCGCGATGGTCAGCTCGCCACCCCCGCCGGGCGCCGGCAGGTCCGTCGAGGAGACCACCACCAGATCCTCCGTCAGCAGCTCCACCGTCGTCAGTGCCGGGGCCGAGGGCGGCAGGGGCAGCGCGATCAGCGCCAGGTCCAGCGCTCCACGCGCCAGCTCCCGCACGAGGTCCAGAGAGCCGCTCTCCTCGATCAGCAGCTCGATCCCCGGATGCGCGGTGTGGAAGGCCAGGAGCACATCCGGCAGGAGGCCGGTGCACACGCTCGGGGTGGCGCCCAGCCGGACCCGGCCGCGCCGCAGCTGCGCCAGCTCCTGCACCTCCAGCCGGGCCGTGTCCGCGTCCGCGAGGATGCGCCGGGCCAACGGCAGCAGGGCCTCGCCGGCGTCGGTGAGCGCGATGTTGCCCCGCGCGCGACTGAAGAGCTCCGCACCGAGCTCCCTCTCGAGCGCCTTGATCTGCTGCGAGAGGGAGGGCTGGGCGACGTGCACGCGCTCCGCTGCCCGGGTGAAGTGCCGGGTCTCGGCGACGGCCACGAAGTACAGGAGCTGTTGGAACTGCATCACTCCATCTTACGCCGAGCAATAGGG